>JBFHGV010000394.1:0-4209 GCA_041582955.1 Arenibacter sp. | reverse complement strand
TAGTTTCGGCGGTTTTCCACGCAATTGAATTTTCATCAAGTGCCCCAAAAATTATTCCTTTTTTTCCTTTCAATAAATTAAAAGCCATTTGCTATATTCTTTGTGTATATGAGTGGTCAAAGATATTAAAATTAGTTGGCAGTCCGCAATAAGAAGTAATGGTAAAAGTGAAAATGACGGCTATGAAGCTTTAGCTATAAAGAAAACAACTTTTGACCTACAGACCTACGCAGGCGTAATACCACAAAAATTGCTGTAAACGTAAAAACAAGGGCATCCTAGCTAGATCAACATAAAAAATGCTAATCCAGTAGCTGTCTGGCATGGGCAAGGGCAGACTCGGAAAGTGTTTTACCTCCCAGCATTTCGGCCAATTCTACAATTCTCTCTTCTCCGGAGAGTCTTTTCATCTTGGTATTGGTTCCCATAAGCTCCTCTTCCTTATACACTTTGTAGTGTTGTGCTCCTTTTGCTGCAACTTGAGGCAGGTGAGTAATAGAAAATATTTGCATGGTATTGCCCATATCCTGCATAATATCCCCCATTTTATTGGAAATCTCTCCAGATACCCCCGTATCAATCTCATCGAACATCAGGGTAGGCAGCTGTACGTATTTGGCCAAAATAGCCTTAATGGTCAACATAATCCTGGAAAGTTCCCCTCCTGATGCCACCTTTTTTAAATCCCCATAAGCGGACCCTTTATTGGCTGAAAACAAAAAAGTAAGTTCATCCCTGCCTGTGGGCTTAAACCCCTTGGAGGGCTCTAGTTTTATTTGAAACGTAGCACTGGCCATACCCAATTCTACCAGGGCATCTTCCAATTGTTTTTTTAGCTTTGGAATAATGGCGGTCCTTTTCTTACTTAAAGTGGCAGCCTCGGTAGTGAGAGATGCTTCCAACACTTGCAGTTCCTTTCGTTTTCGTTCAATATCTGTAGCCACATTTTCCGTAGCACTTACCGTTGCGGCCAATTCGCCCCTAATTTCCAACAGCTCTTGAATACCTTGGACCTTGTGTTTCTTTTGAAGATCATATAGTAATTGAAGTTTGGCCGATACCTCCTCCAACAGCTTAGGGTCTGCCTCTACCTTATCACCCAATAAATTAAGTTCATTGGCCACATCGTCCAACTCTATCAACACAGATTTGATTCGCTCGTTTATATCGGTATACTGATTGCCAAAACCTGCAAGTTTATTGGACACTTGGGTGAGTTCTGTCAATACGTTTACCACCCCCATTTGCTCATCATTCAACAACTGCTGCCCATGTGACAAATGCTCCAAAATAATCTCAACATTATTAAGCTGCTCATACTGCTCTTCCAATTCTTCCAGTATGCCTTCCTTTAGCGGTGCCGCGTTTAATTCCTGCAACAAAAAACTATTATACTCATGCTCTTTGGTTGCCTTATCCTGATAATCTATCAATGCGTTCAACTCCTTCAAAGTAGATTGATAAACCTCCAAATTGGCTTTGTACCTTATTAAAGCTTTCTCGTTATCGGCCAAGGCATCAATAACTTTTAACTGAAAATCGTTATCGGCCAGTCTCATGGTCTGATGCTGCGAATGAACATCTATTAATTGTGCCCCTAATTGTGATAACACATCCAAAGTAACGGGAGAATCATTGATAAAGGCCCTAGATTTGCCACTGGGCAATATCTCCCTTCTAATTATGGTCTTTTTTTCGTAATCCAGATCATTGTCATCAAAAAAGGATTCAAGACCATATTTAGAAACCTCAAACTCGGCCTCTACAATACACTTACTATCTTTCTCCCGAAGCGAGGAAAGATCGGCTCTCTTGCCCAATACCAAGGACAATCCGCCCAAAAGAATGGATTTACCGGCCCCGGTTTCACCAGTAATAACCGTAAAACCATTGGTAAACGTAACGTTTAAATGATCTATTAACGCGTAATTTTTTATGGATAGGTTTGTCAGCAATGCTTAAATTCTAATATTGCCGTAAAGATAATTTATATTGCCTTGGAAAAAAATGGGAATTCAAAATTTCTTAAATCCAAAAAAAATCAATCTTTGTGATAGACATTGCAACCTAGTCTGAAAGGAAACCCGCAACTAGTATTTTATGTTGTTCCAAGTAGCGGAATAAAGCGGTGCAATCTTATTTAGGGTCTGTTTAAGCTGAACAACATCTACCTTGGGTCCGTCTGAAAAGATATTTTGGATCTCTTCCGATTTGGCATCAAAAAAGGTTTGGATCAGGAAAGCATTGGGATGCCTGCCTACCATGGTCTCAAACAATCGCATAGTACCGGCAACCACTTGTTTTCCTGTGCTGTTATTATCTGCCAAAACATCCAATCCCTTTCTATGGTAATTGTACATCGCTATTCGGAATTCCCGGTAGGAGTTGGACATTAAGTTATCTACCAATTCAAATCGGCTTCGTTCACCTGAAGTTTGGGCCCATCCAGAATATCCGGCACTTTGGGACAAGGTAACTATCTGTTGTGCCTTCTTATAAAATTCACTTCCCCCTTCCAATGAAAAAGTATCCGCATCCAATCCCAATAAAATATATACATAGTAGGATACTACCCCTACTAAATTGGAGTCTATATTATTTTCATTAAATATTAATGGCTGAAACTCTATATAATCAAAACTGAACTGATTGTCCTTGTAATTAAAAATAGGGCTCTCATAGGAGGTATTAAAAACAGGTCTTGACGATTGTATCTGAATATTGCCCTTAAAGCGATTGGAATTATACTCCGTTATGGTAATAAACATCTGAGCATTTACCCTTTCGTTTTCCTTATAAATTCTATTAGACCATCTATTCTTGTTAACAAAATCGTTCAAAGAGCGTTCCAAGGTCTTAAAAATCTGTTGATTGGTCTGCCCTACCTGATCTGAATTTATGGTAACCGCACAATTTAATTCCTGAGCGCCCATAGTTAGGCAAATAATAAAGAAGAAGCTACTAAGAAATAGATTACGCATGGATCCTGGTCGTGATTTCATTTAAAATATCCAAGGCCACTTCTGCCTTGGTTTTTAACTCAAACGTTTTAATCTCCAAATTCTTATCTATGAATGATATTTTATTGGTAATCTTTCCAAATCCAGCACCGGAATCGTTAAGGGAATTTAATACAATGGCGTCCAAATTTTTCTTTTTCAATTTCCCTATGGCATTTTCAAGCTCATTTTCGGTCTCCAATGCAAAACCAACCAGGAACTGCTTGTCTTTACGTTCCCCCAAGGAAAAAAGAATATCCTTATTCTTAACCAGGGATATAGTAAGCTCCTCGGTGTTTTTCTTTATTTTTTGATCGGCCACATTTTTAGGTCTATAGTCCGCTACCGCTGCCGCACATACCGCTATATCCATATCCGGAAACAGAGCATGGGCCTCATTGTACATTTCCTCTGCGGTTGTTACCTTGATAAGGCTTACGTTGGAATGTTGTATACTTAAATGGGAGGGGCCGGAAATTAAAAAAACACTGGCGCCCAAATTGGCCGCTTTCCAGGCCAACTCATAACCCATAAGTCCAGTTGAATGATTACCAATAAAACGTACGGGGTCTATAGCCTCATATGTAGGTCCTGCGGTAATGAGCATTTTTTTCCCATGCAACGGCAATCCTTTCCCAAGGTGTTGAATAAGAAAAGTCATAATCTCCTCTGGCTCGGCCATACGTCCTTCTCCTACCAAACCACTGGCCAACTCCCCTGTGGTAGCTGGAATCATAATATTTCCAAAGGAGGCCAAGGTTGAAAAAGATTTCGCCGTGGATGGATGCTTAAACATATCCAAATCCATCGCCGGAGCAAAATAAACCGGGCATTTGGCCGACAGGTAGGTGGCCATTAATAAATTATCACAAGTGCCATTTGCCATTTTGGACAAGGTGTTGGCAGTTGCCGGGGCAATCAACATAAGATCTGCCCACAACCCCAAATCAACATGATTGTTCCAGGAAACACTACCATCTTCCTCATTTACAAAAGAGGACAACACTGGGTTCTTGGATAAGGTTGCCAAGGTTAATGGGGTAACAAAAGAGCTGGCGCTTTCCGTTAAGACAACCTTAACGTTAGCGCCAGCTTTAACTAGTAATCGGACTAAAAAGGTAGTCTTATAAGCAGCTATACCTCCAGTAACACCCAAAAGTATATTCTTACCACCCAACATCCTTTATGATTCTTTCTCTGTATTCCTGTG
>JBFHGV010000393.1:0-4214 GCA_041582955.1 Arenibacter sp. | reverse complement strand
TTATTCTGCAACGCGGGCAATTTATGGCCCAGATTAAAGCCAATGGCGTCTATCGCAGTACGGTTAGTGCCGGAATTTTTGTCAAAAACTTTGCATTTTAGGTGTTTTCCATCCTGTCCTACCACCTTGGCATATCCGGTATCCCTCATATTTTCGGCCATAAAAACGGGAGTTGAATTTCCGGGTCCAAAAGGGGCAAACTGTTTAATGATCCGCATTAACTTAGGGCTAATATTATCCAAGCCAATAAGAGCGTCGATCATAATTTCGGGGGATAGAAGTTTGGGGTCTATGGTTTTGGCCACCACTTCTTCAAATTTGGATTTGAAGGCTTCGTAATTTTCTTCCAACAAAGTTAGGCCGGCAGCGTACATATGCCCTCCAAACTGCTCTATGGTATCTGAACAGCTTTCCAGGGCCTCATAAACGTCAAAGCCTTTTACAGAGCGTGCAGAGGCCGCCAATTTGTCGCCACTCTTGGTAAAGACCAAAGTAGGTCTGTAATAGGTTTCAATAAGGCGCGATGCCACAATTCCTATAACCCCCTTGTGCCATGTTTCCTTGTAGACCACCGAGGTATAACCTTCCTCCTCCTTATTTTCCTGGATCTGCAACAATGCCTCATTGGCAATTAGCTGATCTAGGTTCTTTCTATCGGTATTGAACTGCTCTATTTCGGAAGCAAAAAAGCATGCCCGTTCCATATCGGTCTCCCTTAGAAGGTTAACCGCATGTTGGCCGTGTTCCATGCGTCCAGCGGCATTGATCCGGGGGGCTATTATAAATACCACATCGGTAATGGTGAGCACCTTTTTATTTATCTGATCAATGATAGCCTTAAATCCGGCTCTGGGGTTTTGGTTTATTACCTGTAATCCCCAATAGGCCAGGACCCTGTTTTCTCCGGTAATGGGGACAATATCGGCCCCTATTGCAGTTGCTACCAAATCCAGATAGGGAATAAGGTCTTCTACGGTCTCCCCTTTTTTTGCACCTAGGGCCTGTATTAGTTTAAAGCCTACCCCACAACCACAAAGTTCCTTATAGGGGTAGTTGCAATCCGATCTTTTTGGATCCAGTACGGCAACGGCATTGGGGAGTGTACTGCCCGGTCTATGGTGATCGCATATGATAAAATCGATTCCCTTTTGCTTGGCATATTCCACCTTGTCCATTGCCTTTACGCCACAGTCCAAGGCAATGATCAAGCTAAAGCCATTATCTTCGGCAAAGTCTATTCCTTGGTAAGACACCCCATAGCCTTCATTGTAACGATCCGGGATATAGGTGGCAACATTGGAATAGTAGTGCTGTAAATAGGAGGACATTAAGGCAACGGCAGTAGTACCATCTACATCGTAATCTCCAAAGACCAAAATATTTTCTTCATTGGCAATGGCTTTTTCTATCCTGTTTACGGCCTTATCCATGTCTTTCATAAGATAGGGGTCGTGCAAATGGGACAACTGGGGCCTAAAAAACCTTTTGGCCTCCTCGTAATTGCTTATGCCTCGTTGTAATAACAGCTGAGCCACCAGATCCTCAACCTGCAATGCCTCTGCCAAGGCATCAATTTCCTGTTTTTCCGGTTTTGGTTTTAGGGTCCAGCGCATGGCAATTATTCCTTTAGCCTAATTCTATTCTTAAATACTTCCTTACCATCTATTACAACTTTTAAATAGTAGCGCATCTTGGGCAAATAACTAAGGTCATAGGTAAATGCGCCCTTGGTAAAAGCTTTGTAAGAATGGGTTTCCACTATTTTTGTCTCGTCTTCTTGTTGTACAATAATTACGGAAATGTCTTTTGGCTCATTGGCAAAATAATCCAAGGTAATAGGGCCTTTGGTCCTGGAAGGAAACATGGTAATGGATGGTTCATTGTCCAAATGATAGGCCACATTGGGCACAACCCTAAAGTTGTAGATAATATGGCTGCCAAAATCCGAATTAAAATGTTTTATGGCCTTCCCCAGGGTGTCCAATAATTTTACGTCCCCACGTCCGTCCTTTGCCTTATACCAAAACTCCAGTCCGTCACCAGCCTTGTCCTCCACCTTAAAAGTATAGCTTCCCTGAGGCAACTGTAAGGTGTCCAGATAAGTGGTATTGGGCTTAAGTTCTAGACTATCGCGCTTAAACACTACCGTCCCTTTGGTATTGGTTACGCTATATGAATTCTGCCGGGGCTTGTTATTGGTTTTAAAGTAAATAACAACGTCTTGTGGCAGAATATCGGGTTTGGTATAAGTAGTAAATTTGCTATTGTCTGCAGCAAAACCATCTTTTTTACCATTAGGCCTTTTTAATTCCACGTAAAAAGTGGTGGAATCCTTTTCGCTATAGATCTCTTCGGGTAGGGTTAGTAAGGCAGTCTCCCCAAATGGGATGTTTCCTTTCCATTTAAACTGTTTGGCCTTGTTGCCCTCCAAATAATAGTTTATGGTTAAGGATCTTAAGTTGTTGCTGCCGTTATTTTTGATCCTGATTACTGCTAGGGCACCAGCTTGATTTTTGCGACTATGGATTTTTTCATTGGAAGGTGATATAATGTCTACCAGGCTTACGTCATTGTCCGAGTATATTTTTCCATATTCCATGACATAGGCAACCAAGAGTTCCTTGGCACTGGGTTTCTCCGTTTCATACGGCTCCATGTTTATATCTATGAGAAACGGCTTCCCTTGGTCTATATCAAAACCCACCTCATCGGGTTGTAACAAATAACCAGGGCACCAATTTGCCCTATCAAAGATCCAGGTTCCCGCCTGTGGATACAATGGGTTGTCCCCACACTCCATCCACAGTTGCTTGGCATCTATTATTTTGTTGTTATGCCATATTTCACGGTATTTATCACAAAATTCCCCACAGCCATTGGCATCCATACCATGTCCGGTTTGATGTATTTTTACTTTGCCGAAGGAAGATCGGGCATTGGGTTTTATGGTTATGGGCTTTAAATGGTTTTCTATGGGGTCTTTTTTATCGCCATAATTAAAATTCCCGTCGTATATTTTATGTATGGCCAGAGGTTCTGCCACCGGTTTTCCGTAGGTTATCTCAAAATCTACGGTAACTTCCCATCCTCTGGTTTTGTTGTCCTCATAGCCTGTATGGATATAGTCTACCTCCAGACTGTCTCTTAAAATAGGACTAAAATCGGTTATATCTACCTTCCAATCAAATCTCCAATCTTCCTGAAACCTTCCTCCATAAGGGGTGAGCATTCTAGCAATTTCATAGTAGACCGAATCGTTTTTTTGGCGCACCTTAATATGGTCTACATAATCCCAATCTGCACAACGCATCTTGTCTGGGCATTCAAAGGTAAGGTTTAGGATTATTTGCCGTATGTCCCTGTCCTTGGAAGGAAAAACGGCCCAGCGCTTATAGCTATTGGCTCCTTTGGATGGGTTGGTAACAATGGTTTCTTGTTTATGGGAAATAATATTTTCAGTTAATTGTGCCGTTAGGCCCGAATAGGTCATAATTAGACCGATAAAAAGAAAAAATACTCTTTTGATCATTGGAAGGAAAACGGATTTTCAGTTATTTATTGTTGAAAAAGGTCTTGATCTCCAGGGTGGCAAACTTTCTAAACATTTCCATTACACCGCAATATTTCTCTACAGATAGATCTACTGCACGTTGCAACTTTTTTTCATCCAAATTTTTTCCTGTAAAATGGTATTCAATGGATACTTTGTCATAATGCTTGGGATGTTCATCGGTAAGATTGGCAATGGTTTCTATCCTAAAGTCCTCTACATCCAATTTCATTTTCTTAATAAGGGAAGCCACATCCAGACCAGAGCATCCGGCTAGACTGGATAACATTAACGCCTTTGGCCTGTATCCTGTTCCATCACCTCCATCTTCAGGAGCTATATCAATGGTTAGGTTATGCCCGGAAGGATTATTGCTTTCAAAAGCCATGTTTCCAAGCCATTTAGTAGTTATTTGATTTGTCATGAGCGTATTTTTTGTGGATTGTATAGGTCAAAAATACGCATAATTAAGAAATCATGACGCTTGTATTCCCTATAGATTCCTATCTGTATTTCGGGACTGTTGACCAATAAGGTTTTATAAAGAAACTTTGGGCCTGTAGCCTCTGGGTTACCTTGTTCTGGGCAGTATGCGTTCTTTATAGGCGGAAATGGCGCCAAGATTCAACAAGCGCTTTTCTTTGTTCTTCGTTGGATGTACCAT
>JBFHGV010000392.1:0-4219 GCA_041582955.1 Arenibacter sp. | reverse complement strand
TGGTTGTTGGAGTGGCCACTATTTTGGCCGGGGTTATTGGGATAGGAAATATTCTGCTGATCTCGGTAAAGGAAAGAACCAAGGAACTGGGAGTTAGGCGGGCACTGGGAGCTACCCCTAGGGAAGTGCGTTCCCTTATTATTTTGGAATCGGTTTTCCTTACCATGATTGCGGGGGTCATGGGCATTATTTTGGGAGCAGGGGTTCTTAGTATCATCAATAAAATGACCGCGGAGTTAGATTTCCCCTATGCCAATCCCACAGTGCCTATTCCTTATGTGTTGGGGGCTTTGGCCATAATGGTTGTTCTGGGAACCTTAATAGGGTTAATCCCGGCACAGCGTGCAGTAAGTATAAAACCTATAGATGCCCTTAGGGAAGAATAAAATAAACCAAACTAGATCTGGCAATTAAATACAATCAAAAATGAATAAAGTTTTAAAATACATCTTACTTGGAGTACTAGTGCTGGGCGCCTTATGGGCCGCTGCATTTTTTATAAAATCCAACAGTAAATCGGCCATTACCTATGAAACAAAAAACCCGTTTAAGGCCAATGTGGAAAAGAAGACCGTAGCCACCGGAAAGGTGGTCCCTGAGGATGAAGTGGAGATAAAGCCGCAGATCTCCGGGATCATAGATGAGATTTTTCTCAAAGAGGGCGATATGGTTAAAGCTGGCGACCTTATAGCAAAAATAAAGGTGGTGCCCAATGAACAGTCCTTAAACCAGGCCAAAGGGAGGGTGAGCAATGCCGAAATAGCCTTGAACAATACCAAAACTGAATATGAAAGGAACAAGGTGTTGTTTGATAAAGGGGTTATATCCAGCCAAGATTTTAACACCCAACAACTGCGCTACGATCAGGCAAAATTGGAACTGCAGAATGCACGGTCCGATTATCAGATTATCAGGGTAGGTTCTGCAGGAGGCTCTGCTACCGCAAATACCAATATTAGGGCAACCGTATCAGGGACCATTTTGGAGATACCCGTCAAGGAAGGGGATCAGGTTATTCAAAGTAATAATTTTAATGATGGTACCACTATTGCTACCATAGCCGACCTTAGTATTATGATCTTTGAAGGAAAAGTAGATGAGGGTGAAGTAGGGAAATTAAAGATGGGAATGCCGCTAGAAATAAGCCTAGGTGCCATAAACGACAAAAAATTTGATGCAACCCTGCGCTTTATTGCTCCAAAGGGGGTTGAAGAGTCCGGGGCCGTACAGTTTAAGATAGAGGGTGATGTAACGGTAGAGGACGATTTTTTGATCCGGGCCGGCTACAGTGCCAATGCTTCACTTGTACTGGAAAGAAAAGACAGCGTACTGGTAATACCCGAAGCTTTATTGCAATTTGATAAAATAACCGATAAACCCTTTGTAGAGATAGCCGTTGGCGCTGTTGAAGAGCAGAAGTTTGAGCGAAAAGATGTGGAAGTGGGCATATCGGATGGGGTGAATGTGGAAATCGTTTCAGGAATTAGCCAGGAGGATAAGGTGAAGGTCTGGAACAAGACCGAACCTATAAAGAAAGGGGACGAAGACGAGGAGGATACCGCAGCAGATAATTAAGAAGGGAATAGCAATCAGAAAAGATCAATACATGAAATTAAAGGGGATAATAGGGTTATTTATTTTCTGTTTAGGGTCCTTGGCCGCACAGGAAAAAAAATGGACCTTGGAAGAATGCGTATACTATGCAGTTGAAAACAATCTGACCATTGCGCAGTACGAACTTGATTTGGAAAATGCCCAAATCGATAAATCTGATGCCATTGGTGATATGTTGCCCAATTTTAATATGAATGCCAGGATATCGGGAAACTCTGGCTTGGTCTTGGATCAGTCGCGTAACCAACAGGTCAGCGGAACGGTCACTACGGCCTCTGGTGGTTTTGGGTCATCGGTAAATCTTTTTGATGGGCTAAGAAACATACATAGGTTAAACAGGGCCAAATTAAATGCCTTGGCCAACCAGTACCGCCTAGATAACTTAAAAGATGACATAATGCTTGCCGTTGCCAATGCATACCTTCAGGTGGCCTCCAACAAGGAGTCCCTAAAGGTGTTTAGGGCACAATACGCCGTAACCGAACAGGACCTGGTGCGTACAGAGGAACTGGTGGCAGCAGGAGTGGTTCCCAAGGGCGACCTATTGGAGATACAGGCCACCGCCGCCAATCAGGAGCAACAGATCGTTAACGGGGAGAACCAGGTGTTGATTGCTAGGATAAACTTGGCACAACTGCTGCAGATAACCGATTATGAAAATTTTGATATTGCTGAAGAGGATTTTAATATTCCACCAACCAATATTTTGGAACAGTCGCCTAAGGCCATATTTAACAAGGCCTTGAGCTTTAGGAACGATATTAAATTTTCCATGTCCAATCTTGAACTGGCCATGAAAGATCTGCAGATTGCCAAAGGTGCCGTGTATCCTACATTGGGAGCATTTTTTAACTATGGCACCCAATATTCCAGTGAATTTAGGAACCCTTCAACCTTGGAAAGGATTCCTTTTACAGATCAGTTGTATTTAACAGATGGTATCGCCTATGGGTTACAATTGAATGTTCCGGTTTTTAACGGCTTTAGCGTAAAAAACAATATAAAACGGGCTAAAATTGGGGTAGATAGGTCCAGGTTGCAGTTAGAACAGGATAAATTGGACTTGGAGAGCAATATAAACCAGGCCTATGTGGATGTCAAGAACTTTTCCAAGGCCTATGAAGCCGCTCAAAAAACATTGGATGCCAGAAGGTTGGCCTATAATTACTCTAAGGAACGATTTGAAGTGGGGCTAATGAATGCCTTCGATTTTAGTCAGGCACAGTCCAGGGTAGACAATGCGGAAGCAGAATTGATCAGGACCAAATACGACTATATTTTTAGGGTAAAGGTTTTGGAGTTCTATTTTGGTTTACCCATAACGTTGGATTAGGTTATATTTGTAGCCTATTATGGCTATGATATTAAATTTAGAAACGGCAACTACCAATTGTTCGGTAAGTATTGCCAAGGATGGGGAGCTAGTGGTCTTAAAAGAGGACAACAGTCCCAACTATTCGCATTCAGAACAATTACATATTTTTATAGAGCAGGTTTTACGGGAGGCCTCTTTGACTTTTAAGGATATTTCCGCCATAGCGGTGAGCAAGGGCCCCGGGTCCTATACCGGTTTGCGTATAGGGGTGTCCGCAGCCAAGGGATTGTGCTTTTCATTGGATTTGCCATTGATAGCGGTACCTACCTTGGAGAGCCTGGCCTTACAAGGCTATGGGCAGGGATATGATTTTGTTATCCCTGTATTGGATGCCCGTAGGATGGAAGTCTATGCTACTATTTTCTCTTCCGATGGTAATTGTCTAAGGGAGACCAGGGCAGAGATCATTACACCTGATAGTTTTAAGGATTATACGGCAAAGGGAAAGGTGTTGTTGATAGGGGATGGCGCTGAGAAATGTAGGGGCACCTTGGAACATCCCAATTTTAGTTTTAAAGCCGCGGTACCAACAGCCAAGGAACTGGGGGTCTTATCCTATAAAAAGTTCAAAGCAGGCACATTTGAAAATGTAGCCTACTTTGAACCGTATTATCTAAAGGATTTTATAATGCCTGGGAAAAAATCCTAGGATTGTTCTTGGTGAATAACGCGTTGTGGAAAGGGTATTTCCACTCCGGCTGAGTCAAACCTATGTTTTAGCTCTTCCATAACGTGGAAATGAGCTGCCCAGAACACATCGTTCTTGGCCCAAAATCGTAAGGATAGGTTTACAGAGCTGTCGGCCAATTCTGCTACATACACTTCGGGAGCAGGATTTTTAAGGATGTTTTCGTTTTCGGCACAGATCTTTAACAATATATCCTTGGCCAGTTTTATATCGGAATCATATCCTATGCCCACCGTAATCTTATCCCTTCTGGTGTCCTGTGCATTGTAGTTTATAATGTTGTTGTTGGATAACTGCCCGTTGGGTATTATTGCAATTTGATTTCCGAAAGTACTGAGCTTCGTAGTAAAAATGGTAATTTCCTTAACAGTACCGTCTACGCCTTGGGCAGAAATAAAATCCCCCACTTTAAAAGGTTTAAAAACCAGTATCAGTACACCTCCGGCAAAATTGGCCAAGGAACCTTGTAGGGCTAGACCAATGGCAAGACCCGCAGCACCAATAATGGCTACAAGGGAAGAGGATTGTACGCCTAACTGGGT
>JBFHGV010000391.1:0-4226 GCA_041582955.1 Arenibacter sp. | reverse complement strand
TTGAGGATCCTTTCTATTTTAGCATCCAGTTCAGCATCTACTTTTTTATAATCGGCAGCATCCTTCAATTGCGTATTAATACTAAAATAGAATTTAATTTTAGGCTCGGTACCACTAGGCCTGGCCGCCATTTTTGTCCCATCCTCGGTTATATATATGAGTACGTTGGATTTAGGGATATCTATTGGCGTTTCTTCCCCGGTCAGTACATTTTTGGATGTGGCTGTATTGTAATCTTCAACGGTTACCACTTTGGAACCATCGATGGATTCAACCGGATTATCCTTAAAATCGATCATCATCTGTTTTATTTCCTCAGCACCGGACATTCCTTTTTTGGTTAGGGAAATTAATTTTTCCTTATAAAACCCATATTCCACATAGCAATCTATTAGGTCCTTGTAAAAGGAACTGCCATTGGCTTTTGCATTGGCTCCTATTTCACAGGCCAATAGGGTAGAGGTCACGGCATCCTTGTCGCGTACAAAATCGCCCACCATAAAACCGAAACTTTCTTCGCCCCCACCTACAAAAGGTTGGTCTGGAAAATCCTTGATCATTTTGGCAATCCATTTAAAACCGGTAAGGGCAGTCTTACACTCAATACCATAGCCCTTGGCCAATGAATCCATCATTGGGGTGGATACTATGGTAGAGGCAATAAATTCTTTCCCGCTAAGGCCTTTTTCTTTTCTTTGGTCCAATAAAAACTTGGTCATCATAATCATGGTCTGATTCCCATTAAGGATTTCCATCTCTCCCTCCAAATTACGGACCGCAACTCCTAGACGATCACTATCCGGATCCGTACCAATTACCATATCCGCCCCAATTTCCTCGGCCTTTTTTATGGCCATGGATAAGGCTTCGGGCTCTTCTGGATTAGGGGATACCACGGTTGGAAAATTACCATCCGGTTTGGCCTGTTCCTCAATTACCGTAACATTTTTGTACCCTGCTCGTTTCAACACTTCTGGTATTACTGTTATGGAGGTACCGTGCAAGGAGGTAAATACAATCTTAAAATTATCCTTGCCTTTTGCATTGAAATCTCCATTTTTAACAGAGGCCTCTATAAAAGCTTCATCTACCTGCTTGTCTATTAATTCAATAAGACTTTCATCTGCATTGAACTTGATATCTTCAAAAGAAAGGTTATTGATTTCGTTTATGATCTCACCGTCCTGTGGGGGTACAATTTGCCCTCCATCGGTCCAATAGACCTTGTACCCATTGTATTCAGGTGGATTATGAGAAGCTGTTAGCACAATACCGGCTTGGCAATTAAGATGTTTTACAGCAAAGGAAAGTTCCGGAGTGGTCCTTAATTCGGAAAAAAGATACACCTTAATACCATTTGCAGCCAATACTTGGGCTACCGTCCTCGCCAAGGTATCTCTATTATGCCTACAGTCATAAGCAATAACAACCTTGTTCTGCTGCCCTTTGTACACTTGATTTAAATAGTTGCTAAGCCCCTGGGTACTCTTTCCTAAGGTGTATTTATTAATTCTATTGGTTCCGGCCCCCATTATTCCACGCATACCTCCGGTACCAAATTCTAGATTTTTGTAAAACCTATCTTTCAGCTCCTCGGTATTGGAATCCATTAATCCGCGAATTTCTTTTTTTGTCTTATCGTCGAAAAAATCGGTTAGCCAATTTTCGGCATTTTTTAGTACGGTCTCCATAGTTTTTTGGTCTTAGATATTCTTAAAAATACGAATATATTCTATTATTATTTAGTGATATTTATTTCTTCGGTAATATTGTAGCGCGTTTCATTTTTCCTGGACCTTACCATGATTTCCCCTAAGAAACCTGCGAGAAAAAGTTGCGTACCTATTACCATGGCTACCAATGAAATATAGAATTGTGGACGCTCTGTAATGAGTCTGCCAAAAGGATTGATAAAAACCTTATCAATGCCTAAATAAAGGGCAAATCCAAACCCTATAGTAAACATTAAAACGCCCAAGGCACCAAAAAGATGCATTGGCCTTTTACCAAATGTAGAAACAAACCAAATGGTAATAAGGTCTAAAAACCCATTTATAAATCGGTCCATACCAAATTTGGTCTTTCCGTATTTACGGGCCTGATGCTGCACTACTTTTTCGTCTATTTTGGAAAAACCGGCGCTTTTGGCGAGAACAGGAATGTAACGGTGCATTTCCCCTGACACCTCAATGGTTTTGATAACCTCTTTTTTATAGGCCTTTAAGCCACAGTTAAAATCGTGCAATCCGACCCCTGATGTTTTCCGTGCGGCCCAATTAAATAATTTGGAAGGCAGGTTTTTGGAAATTATGGAATCATATCGCTTTTTTTTCCAACCAGAAATAAGGTCGTAATTCTCTTTGGCGATTAGCTCATACATTTCTGGGATTTCCTCTGGATTGTCCTGTAGATCGGCATCCATAGTAATCACCACATCACCCTCCGCAGCCTTAAAACCAGCATGTAAGGCCTGGGATTTACCAAAGTTTTTTAAAAAGCGAATTCCTTTTACATTGGGATTGGCGGCACCCAACTTGCTAATGATTTCCCATGAGCTATCGGTACTTCCATCATCAATGAAAAGTATTTCATATAAAAAATGATTGGTGTGCATTACACGCACAATCCAATCATGTAGTTCTATTAACGATTCTTCTTCGTTGAGTAATGGAATTATTATGGATATATTCATTCGGTACTAATGCAAAATCTTTTCAAAAGTACAAATTACTGAATAGTTTCCTGCTTTTTTAAAATTAATGCTGGAATTAACGATAATAAAAAGCTGGCCACAACACTATATATTAGCCCAAACATAATTTGCATGGAGGGTGTGGTAAACTTTTTACCCATTTCCATTTGTGCATCAATTTGCTCAGGAGTCATTTTTGTAGTTTCCATTAGCAATCCTTTTTGGTATTCCATGGCTTTGTTCATCATTTCAGGATCTATAATGCCGGCCATGACCTGATTAAAGATAATACCTATAATACCTCCTACCAAACCTATACCAACGCCTATCTTTAATCCTTGTCCAAAAGAAACAAAACCCTTATTGTCCTTTTTAAACTGCATAATTCCAATGGTGATCAAGGCAATGGTAATAATTAGGCTAACCCCCAGAACCATCATCCCCCCTTGGTAATGCATGTCCAGGGAATACAACATTAGCGCAAATACAACACTCAATGCACCTAATATAAGCCCATAGGTCAAAGCATATTTTCCTGTTTTTGGTTTTATTTCCTCCATATCACGCACAAAATTATTGGTTTAAAATAGTTAGTGGCAAAGTTGTTAAATTTGTTACATTTAAAGTTAAGATATTTTTATTTTTCTTTTTTGGGATTAAAAATTGTTCTTTTCAGAAAAATATTTAAATTTGCAGCTCGAAATTAAGAAGGAACAAACGTTTTTTACAATGAAAAAAGATATACATCCAGAGAATTATAGATTGGTAGCTTTTAAGGACATGTCCAATGAGGAGGTTTTTATTACCAAGTCTACTGCTAATACCAAAGAGACTTTAGATGTTGATGGAGTTGAATATCCATTGATTAAATTGGAGATATCCAGAACTTCACATCCATTCTACACTGGTAAAGCCAAACTCTTGGATACAGCAGGTCGTATCGATAAGTTTAAAAGCAAATACGAGAAATTCAAAAAATAATAATTTCTTAATAAAAGAGTTATTAAGTCACGCCTATGCGTGACTTTTTTTGTTTTAAATTTATAGTATGAACTATATTCTTTTTGATGGTACCGTTAGAAGATCCCTACTGCCATTTACCTTTACCAGGCCAGTAGCGGATATTAGAATTGGCATTTTGACCATAAGGGAAAAGTGGGAAAAATATTTGGGCAATACCACTACTACCATAACCGAAGATTACCTTTCTGAAAGATATCCAATGGTAGAAATGGAAGAAAACGTTTTGATCAACGCCTCCTTTCTGCCCAATGCAGAATTGGTAGACCTGGTAGAAAACTTAAACCCAAATGAAGCGGTATTTTACGAAGAGGAGGTCATTGCTTTT
Organism: Arenibacter sp.; assembly: GCA_041582955.1. Classification (GTDB taxonomy): domain Bacteria; phylum Bacteroidota; class Bacteroidia; order Flavobacteriales; family Flavobacteriaceae; genus Arenibacter. Next base: position 186 of record JBFHGV010000391.1, on the reverse strand, counting down.
TATACTGAAGGGAGCCAAGAGGATGTTAATTTTTCAACCTATAAGCATATTGAATTTGAAGGTCCCATATTGAGAATAGAAAACACTTGGGATATTTTTTCAAAAAATGGTGAAGCCCTGCAGGCCGACTTTGATCTTTTGACCAAAGACAGAATAAGTGCTCCCATTTCTAAGACCAATAGTTTA
>JBFHGV010000390.1:0-4242 GCA_041582955.1 Arenibacter sp. | reverse complement strand
TCAAACCTATGTAGATAATATCTTTGAAGCCAAAGAAGAGGACTTTCAAAAGCAAACACACCGGGTTTACAACACTTCATTGATAGAGTTTACCGTATTGAAGGATTGATTGTATACCTTATAAAACACTTGGCTAAAACATAAAAGTACCCAAATGGGTACTTTTTTTATCCCATTAATTACTATACCTTTAATATGGTGATCCATCTTGGTTTTGTCCCATTGGGTATTTTGTTGACCCTACTGGGCAGGGAAAAGTAGGTGCTCAACAGTTTTGGTGGTGGCGGGTAAAAGTGGTATTGCATTGGGGATGTTTTTTGGTCCTTAATGTATACAGGATAATGGAAAGACTACCAAAGCTGTAGTCAAGTGGATTCACGTTTTTAGAAGTTTTATATGATAATTTAATAGGTGTGAAAAAAATAAAAAAGCTTTTCTGGTTAATACTGGGCCTTATAATTGTGCTGTGTATAGGGGCAGGACTTTTTGTATATTCCCTTAGTCCTGACTATGGTGGAAAACGGGAATTGGTAGGATTGGAAGAAAAGGTAGAAGTGTATTTTGATACCTATGGGGTGCCACATATCTATGCCAATAAGGAGGAAGATGCCTTTAGGAGCCTAGGCTATGTACATGCCCAGGACAGATTATGGCAAATGGAGTTGTTGCGAAGAGTGGGCAAAGGTGCACTCTCAGAAGTTTTCGGGAAGGATATGGTGACAACCGATAAGTTTTTTTTGGCCCTGGGCATAGATGATGCTTCGGTAGCAACGGTAGATTCTTTGGACAATAATTCTTCTATGGTAAAACTGTCCCAAGCTTATTTGGACGGTGTCAATCAATTTATACAAGAGGGGCCTACGCCAATAGAATTCTATTTCACCGGCTTAAAAAAAAGCAAGTTTGTTCTCAAGGACATATACAATATATTGGGTTATATGGCCTTTGATTTTGCTATGGCCCATAAAACGGATCCGTTGTTAACCAATATTAAAGATAAATTGGGCATGGAATACTTAAAGGATTTACAAATAGAGGCCGATTCTGGGGCCAGCACTATTAGATCCTATAGGACATTGCCTCAGGATACCATAGGCAACCAGCTGTCCAGTTTAATCTCTCAAGTATTAAAGAAGGTACCGGTACCACAATTGGAAGGGAGCAACAGTTGGGTCATAGGTCCACAAAAAACAAAGAACGGTAAGGTTATTTTTGCCAATGATCCGCATATTGGCTTTGCACAGCCATCGGTTTGGTACGAGGCCCATATCAGTACGCCATCGTATAAAAAATATGGTTATCATTTGGCAGGTGTTCCCTTTCCCGTATTGGGGCATGACAGGAAACTCGCCTATGGATTGACCATGTTCCAGAATGATGATACTGACTTTTATTACGAGGAAGAAGATCCAGAGGATCCCAGTTCCTACAAAACACCCTTAGGCTGGGAAAAGTATGAAACCATAAGCAAAACCATAAAGGTAAAGGGGCAAAAAGATATTAGTTTTACTTATAAGAAATCCAAACACGGTCCCTTAATGAACGGCATTGCGGATCAGCTGTCCCAACCAAGGCCCATAGCCATGTCTTGGATCTATACCAAAACAAAAAATAAGCTACTGCATGCGCTGTACAATATGTGTCACGCCCAAAGCCTTCCGGATTTCCAAGCTTCTTTGGCCGATATCCATGCTCCGGGACTCAACGTTATGTACGGGGATGCTATGGGCAATATTGCCTGGTTTGCTACCGCAAAATTGTATCAAATGCCAGATAGTAGCCATACCAAATTTATATTGGATGGCAGCAAGGGGAAGAATGAACCTATTCGATATTTGGATTTTTCAGAAAACCCAAGGTCTATAAACCCTCCAGCCCACTATGTATATTCGGCCAATACCCAACCAGATTCCATAAACGGCGGTATATATCCTGGATATTATTTACCGGACAATAGGGCCAAACGCATTGCATCACTTATAGGTCCCAAGGACGATTGGGACCAAAAAGAGGTAGAACAGATGCTTTTGGATGTAACCTCCAAAGTAAATGCCAAGGTAGTGACCCAATTGGCAAAATGGATTGATGTTGCCCAGATGTCCCTGGCACAAATAGCGGTAATGGACAAAATGAACAGCTGGGATGGCGCTAATCAACTTAACCAAATAGAACCCACCATATATCACAGATGGATCTATTTCTTGCTGAAAAATACCTTTGAGGATGAATTGGGATCCGATTTGTTTGGGCAAATGTTGGATACCCACTTCCATAAACGTATGATTGCCCCAATGGCGGCAAAAGAGAATTCGGTCTGGTGGGACGATGTAAATACCAAGGACAGTGTGGAAACAAAGGAAGAAAGGGTGAACCTATCTTTTCAGATGGCCTACAAATCCTTGAAAGATAATTTTGGTGCAGACTACAACAAATGGACCTGGAACAAAGTACATACCTTGGAACACGGTCATCCTTTTGGACAAATGAAAGCCCTTCGCCCACTTTTCAATGTAGGTCCTTTTGCCGTTTCGGGAACCAGAGAGGTGATCAATAATATGTATTTTCCCTATGATGATTCCGGTTATTACCGCGTTTCCTCAGGTCCCTCAACAAGAAGGGTAATCAACTTTGCCCATATAGACAGTAGCAGTAGTATACTCCCCACCGGCCAATCTGGCAATCCTTTTAGTAAACATTACAGGGATCAGGCAGAAATGTACAATAATGGGGAATTTAGAAAAATGCTGATGAACAAAGAGGAGATTATTAAAACTCAAGGATCCGTATTGATCTTTGAACCGCTTAAATAGTTGGTAGTACCATGTTTAAGGTTTCAACTTCAAAGTAGAAAGAATAGCAAGGAATAGACAGCGGTAGTTTTCATAATCAAACCAAAATAGTCTAGAAATCCAATTCGTCATTGCCATGAGCTATGGCGAATAAGCAATTTCCTGCTTAAATTGAAATTAGCAGTTGCAGGGGGTAGGAGCCGGTTCAAAATTGAAAGTCATTTCAATCGAGCAAAAGTGAGGTGAAATCCCCATCACAGGCGCGAGTCTACCTATAGTTAGACTGGCCTCTTGCGTACCGTCCTGATGCGGGGTATTACTATCAGGGATGCCCCCTAAAGTATGTAGGTGGGCGTATTAAACCACTCTAAGCCAACTACCGTTGCGCTAATGATATAGGGAAAAAATGTTCGCATTATAAATTAAATAATGCGTAACATCATTTCTTCTGAACATGTGCTTGATAAGGCTGGAGCGAGACCCTCGTTCCGGAAGGTCTTATAATCCCTTCTGTCTTTTGCGCTGTTGGCGAAGGATCCGCCTTCCCTCATCCAAGGGAAGGAGCACTACTATTTTAATTGTACCTCAGTTCGCAATTCCTCCGTAATTCCCTGCATTTTAGCACATTGACTATACCAGAAATTTATTTTATTTGTTTACATTTAAGACAAATAACAAGTAAATGCTTACAAAAGTTTATGGGAGTGCCGTTTTTGGAGTGGAAGCTACCACCATTATTGTGGAGGTAAATATTAACAAAGGTATAGGTTACCATTTGGTGGGTTTGCCAGATAACGCCATTAAGGAGAGCAATTACCGCATTGCGGCAGCCCTTCAAAACAATGGTTACAAAATTCCCGGTAAAAAAATTACCATTAATATGGCCCCTGCCGACCTTCGTAAGGAGGGGTCTGCCTATGATCTTACCTTGGCCCTGGGAATTTTGGCAGCCTCTAGTCAAATTAAATCCGATGCCATAGAAAAGTATATTATTATGGGGGAACTCTCCCTAGATGGCAGTGTACAACCTATAAAAGGAGCATTGCCCATTGCTATCAAGGCTCAGGAAGAAGGGTTTAAAGGTTTTATACTACCTCTTGAAAATGCCAAGGAAGCTGCTATTGTAGACGATCTAGAGGTATACGGCATAGCAAATATTAAAGAGGTAATCGATTTCTTTGACAAGGGTACTCCCTTGGAACAGACTATTATAGACACCCGAAAGGAATTTTATAAAAGCCTGGATTTTCCGGAATTCGATTTTTCAGATGTAAAAGGGCAGGAGAGCATAAAACGCTGTATGGAAATAGCCGCGGCAGGTGGACATAACATTATTTTGATAGGCCCTCCCGGCGCAGGAAAGACCATGTTGGCCAAACGCCTGCCTTCCATTTTGCCACCCATGACCTTGCACGAAGCTTTGGAGACCACCAAAATTCACTCCGTGGTAGGG
>JBFHGV010000389.1:0-4245 GCA_041582955.1 Arenibacter sp. | reverse complement strand
GACCGTTTTGGCTTCTTGGGACAATATGGATACAGACTGTAAAGCTCCATCGTTCCAAACTATATCTACCTCAAAACCTCCCCTGGCCTTTAAACCTGTTACACTACCCTTAGGCCATTCCGAAGGCAATGCAGGTAACAAGTTTATAATGTTGGTACCATTCTCATCTGTTTCATGACTCTGCATTAGCATCTCAGCAATACCGGCAGTACCCCCAAAATTCCCGTCTATTTGAAATGGAGGGTGGTAATCAAACAAATTCTCTGCAGTAGATTTGGCCAAAAGAGCCTTGATATTTTCATAAGCTTTTTCTGCATTTTTTAGACGGGCATAAAAATTAATGATCCACGCCCTACTCCAACCGGTATGTCCTCCGCCGTTTGAAAGGCGATATTCTATGCTTCTGTTTATGGCATCTATATAATACGGGGTTTTGGTCTCGCTAAATTGATCGCCAGGATATAGACCGTACAAATGACTCAAATGTCGGTGTCCCTTATCCACTTCGGCAAACTCCTGGGACCATTCCATTAAACGGCCATCAGAACCAATTTTTGGCAGGGATAGATTGGCAAGTGCCGCCTCTACCCGCTCTGTGAATTCATCCTCTATTTTTAGTATTTCCGCAGCTTCCAGAACGTTGGTAAAATTTTCCCAAATAATTTCCTGGTCCATAGCATTTCCCATATCCAAATTTGCAAACACTTCTGGATTCTTTGGTGTATAAAATTTATTCTCTGGTGAGGTAGAGGGGCCTGAAACCAATTTTCCGGACCTAGGATCCGTTGTTAGCCAATCCAAAAGAAATTTTGCAGACTCCTTGATAATGGGGTAGGCGTGATCTTTTAGGAATACGGTATCCCCGTTAAACTTATAATGCTCCATGAAGTGACGGGTACACCAGGCACCTCCCATTGGCCACATTCCGTATTGTACCTTTCCAATTGGCGAGGTCCAATGCCATACGTCCGTGGTATGATGAACCACAAAACCATCACTGTTATACACTTCTCTGGCCGTCTTCTTACCAGAAGGAACCAGGCTTTCTATAAAATCGAAAAATGGCTCATGGCACTCTGAAAGATTAGCCACTTCTGCTGGCCAATAATTCATCTGCATATTAATATTGGTGTGGTAATCACTGTTCCAAGGAGCTACTAAATGATCATTCCAGATTCCTTGCAAATTAGCGGGAAGGCTACCGGGCCTTGAGGAAGAAATAAGCAAATAACGCCCGTATTGAAAATACAAGGCCATAAGGCTTGGATCATCGGCGCCATTGGTCACTGCTTCCAACCTTTCATTTGTAGGTTTCCCTTCTCCCTTAATTCCTCCTAGGTCCAAGCTAACCCTATTAAAAAATTGCTGATAATCAGCAACATGGGCCTCTTTCACTTTTTTAAGGGACTTTTTTGCCGCCTTCTTCAATATTGAAGTACAAACTGCTCCTAAATTTTGGGTCAAGGGCGAAAAAGGGTCTTCTGCATTATAATCCGTAGCTGCCGAAATAAAAAGCACTACAGAGTTGGCATTACTAATAGTGATGCTGCCATCCCCAGATATCATTTTCCCTCCTTTGGGCAGAGCCATTAATTGGGTTTCATATTTTACTCCAAGATGCTTGCCCTTCTGACTTACCTGACCCCACATTTTTAACCTATTCTTACCTATATTGGCCACTTCAAAATCTGCCTTGCGAAGCATTTCCAATTCCAAGGAAATGGATTTAGGCTGGTCTGCAGTCAACACAACCACTATTGCGTCGTCTATAGCACTACTAAAGTACTCCCTTGTATAGTTGACCCCATTGGCTGTAAAGGTTGTTTTTGCAATGGCATTGTTCAAGTTTAGTTCCCGCTTATAATTTAGAGGTTCGCCTTGCAGGTCAAAATTCATGATCAAATCGCCCAATGTCTGATAGCTTCTAGGGGCTATGCGCGGTCCCATCACATCGTCCTGAACCAGTTTATTGGCTTCCTGATAATCGCCTTGAAAAATTAACTCCCTAGCCTTTTCAACAGATTTAAAGGCTCCCACCCTATTTTCAGGTATTGGCGGTCCTGCCCAAACCGACTCTTCATTTAACTGAAGTTTTTCCTTTGTCACCCCCCCAAAAACCATGGCGCCCAATCTACCGTTACCAATAGGAAGAGCTTCCATCCACTTGCTTGCAGGGCTGGTATACCACAGGGAATTGTTGTTCCCTACTGTACTCTTATCCGACCCTGAATTTGGATTTTGACCTATTACAGCACATAGGTTCAATAAAAGAAAACAACTTAATATTACTGTTGTAACAGTAGGAAACCCGGGGTGTTTCTTTAAAATATCTGTGTTCTTTTTAGTTTTAATTTGTAAATCCTTTTTCATTTGTAAATATTAATATACTATATAAAAAATTCCTTGGACTGCATGATATTAAAGTGCCAATTACCCCATGCCAACCCGGTGGATCGGCAAGGGGTAATTGGCAATGATTTGTTTTATACTATCATGATCAGATTGATTTTCCTACTACTTTAGCACCTTCAAGTCCGTCACTTTCTGCTGTTATGCTAAATTGTCCGTTCTTTTTGGTGGCTTTAACAATAATGATACATTTACCGTTAAAGGCCTTTCTCGTATCGCCAACAAAACTCTCCTCACTTTTTGGATCACCGTTATCTACGGCCAAAATGGTTGCCTCTCCTTCCACTGTGAACTTAATTTGATTGGCGGCATCAGGAACAAAATTATTGTTGCCATCCAAAATATTTACCTCTACATGTACCACGTCCTGTCCGTTTGCATGTATAACATCATTATCGGCCAATAACTCAATTTTAGCCGGCGCTTCAGCGGTAGTAATGACTTTTTCACATACTACCTTCCCTTCATTAATACCTTTTGCGATCAAAGTTCCTGCCTGGTAAGGAACTTTCCACATTAAATCCATCTGGTCTCCCATTTCCTTTTTACCTAGGGACTCACCATTAAGGAAAAGCTCTACACTATCACAGTTGGAATAAGCAACGACAGGAATTTGCACACCTTCCTTACCTTCCCAATTCCAATGGGGCAGAATATGGACCATGGGCTCCTCTGTCCATTGACTTTGATAAAAATAATAGGTGTCCTTAGGAAAGCCACACATATCTATTATTCCAAAATTCCAAAGTTTTGCTGGCCATCCAAACATAGATTCTCCCAAATAGTCAAAACCTGTCCATCTAAACTCCCCTGCCATAAATGAAAAATCCCTTGTACGTCTCCAAGAATCCCTGGCAGAAATACGTACCATTGAATTATCGTAGGAAGAACTGTAATATTTACTGATTTCACCAAAAACTTCCTCTTCGGTCAAATCTGGAACTTCCATAATACCTCCCAAAGGATTCTTTCCACGGTACCAAGATTTACTTTGATATTCACCACGCGTCTGGAAGGTATGTGGTACTTCGGTAGCTACAAATTTTCTTTCAGGATAGGTTTCCTTGTCTTTTTCATACATAAAAGCAGAACCTCCGCCTCCATTATAACCGGTTACATCCAAAAGGCTGGCAAATCCACTTTCGTTGGCCAAATGCATATGGGTGATACCACAGGTGATAGGTCTGGTAGTATCTTCACGTCTTACCACATCCATTAACACTTTTAAACGTTCCGTACCTACTTCAAAACAGGCATCTGGTATTTCGTTACCCACACTCCAAAGGACTATGGACGGATGGTTACGATCCCTTCTAATTAATTCGGTAAGGTCTTTTTCTGCCCATTCATCAAAGTATAGGTGATAACCGTATTTGGCCTTACCTTCTTTCTTTTTATTTCCAAAAGGCCAGGATTCTATCCATTCATCAAAGGCTTCATCCATTACCATAAAGCCCATTTTATCACAAAGGTCCAATAGTACTTCACTTGGAGGGTTATGCGCTGTACGAATGGCATTGCAACCCATTTCCTTTAATATCTTTAGTCTTCTTTCCAAGACCTTATCGTTCATGGCAGCACCTAATGCCCCCAAATCACTATGGTTGTTAACCCCTTTTAATTTAATATTTGTACCGTTTAGGAAAAAACCATTATCTGCTGTAAACTTAATACTGCGAATCCCCAAATTGGTAGAAACCACATCTACCACTTCGTCTTGTAATAAAACTTCCGTTTTAATGGTATACAAATAAGGATTCTCCGGAGACCATAAATTAGGGTTATTTACGGTTAAATTCTGAAGTATTTTCTGTTCTTGGTTGTTAGCAACCGTAG
>JBFHGV010000388.1:0-4248 GCA_041582955.1 Arenibacter sp. | reverse complement strand
TGGAGCGTGGGTGAAATAATAAATACACTCAAGGAAAAAGAAATATTGTCTAATACCATCATCATATTTACTTCAGACAACGGTCCCGTTAAAAATAAATATGCAGAGCCCTACCGTGGAACCAAGTTCGAGTCCCTCGAAGGTGGACATAAAGTTCCCTTTATTGTTTATTGGAACGAAGGAATTGAAAAGAGCGCTGTTGTAGATAAACCTATTTATTCGATGGATCTTTTCCCCACACTATCAGAAATTATAGGGGCAAAAATACCAGAAGATAGAAAGTATGACGGAATAAGCTTGCTTCCCATTTTTAATGGTAATATACCTATGGGACAGAGTGAGACGCCATATTATTATTACAATTGTGAAAATTTGCAGGCTGTGTCATATAAGAATTGGAAATTACACCTGTCTAGATCATTGGAACAAATTCCTTTCTGGGATAAAAGTAAAACGGAGTTTATTGACATCCCGAAACCTGTATTATACAATCTCGACGATGATATTTCCGAATCGAAGGATGTTTCACAAAATCATCCCAATATCGTTGAGAAATTATTAAGAATCGCTGAAGAGGCTAGGGAAGAATTAGGTGAATATAATATGAGGGGAAGTGGTCAAAGACCAACAGGAACATTGTTTCCTGATGTTCCTGTATTAAGCCATCCTAGGGATTGGAATGAATTACCAAACAACATTAGAGAGAAAGCAATAAGGAAATAAAATCAAAATTAGCTAGGAGGATAGTTTAATCAAGGAAATATGAGTGTGGTTATTTTATATGATCAGCTAATGGTACTTTTTAGAAACACACAAGAAATAAAAACTAATTAAAATGAAAAGAACAAAAAAAATAAAAACCCATCTCTATCTGTTAATTTTCTTTTTGAGCTTATTTTCTGGCAGAGCGCAAAATGGAAAAATAGATAAACCCAATATCATTATAATCTATACCGATGATCAAGGCTATAATGATTTGGGCTGTTACGGTTCCACAAAAATTAAAACGCCTAATATTGACCGTATGGCCTCGGAAGGGTTGCGATTGACGAACTTTTATGCGCAACCAGTTTGTGGTGTTTCTAGGGCGGCATTAATGACCGGATCTTATCCGATTAGGGTTGGTGAACCTAATAACATTAAAATGTTACATACTGTACCGGACCCCCAAGAAGTAACTATGGCAGAGGTCTTGAAATCAGCAGGGTATGCAACGGGTCTTATAGGCAAGTGGCACCTTACAGCGCAAGGTAATAGTGGTCCTTGGAGTTATGATCCTACTACTATGCCTAATGCTCAAGGATTTGATTATTTCTACGGCACACCTCTATTTAATGGGACTACCGTCCATGTAGAAGATACACCATCTAGGAGTTCCATCTTGCGGAACAATGATATCGTTTTGGACAAAGTAGAAAATTGGGATTATATCACAAAGGACTATACCTGGGAGGCAGTAAATTATATCAATCTAAATAAGGATAAGCCCTTCTTTCTTTACTTGGCTCATAACATGCCACATATTCCACTAGGAGCTTCTGAGAATTTTAAGGGTAAATCGGAATATGGGCCATATGGCGATGCAATCGAAGAGATAGATTGGTCCACAGGAGAGATTTTACAAACCTTAAAGGATCTCGGAATTGACGACAACACCTTGGTCATTTTTGCATCTGACAACGGTCCGTGGGTGGAAACTACTCATTCGATGATACCTGGAGGCAAAACTTTTATCCCTAGGAACCACTCGGGTTCAGCAGATCCTTTAAAAGGTTGGAAAATGTCGGCTTGGGATGGGGGTTCCCGGGTGCCATTTATTGCCCGATGGCCTGGTAATCTTAAGGAGAGTCGTGTGAGTGATGAAATCTTGACAACGATGGATTTATTGCCAACTATAGCAAATTTGGCTGGAGCCGAAATGCCAAAGAATATCACCGTTGATGGCTACGATGCTTCTGCCTTTCTTATAGGTGAGGATGATGTAAGTCCAAGAGAAGACTACCTATATTATTCTGGCTGTCTACTTACAGGGGTAAGGGTCAATGAGTGGAAACTTGTGCTTCCACGTTCGGCAAAACCTGACGGTTTGGGCTGGTGGGGGAGATTGATAGAGGAGGTAAAAACCAATCAACTGTATAATCTAGATAATGACCCCGGCGAAACAATGAACCTCGCTGATCAAAATCCAGATGTTGTTGCTCGTCTGATGAAACGTATAGAGCTTGCACGTAAGGAGTTGGGTGACATTGATGTTACAGGTGAAGGGGCACGATTTTTTTATGATGGTCCACGTCGTCTTCAAGCTAATCTAAAGAAATAACGCTATGAGGGTAAATATGTATAGCACTAAAACTGAAATTGCTATTATCACGATGCTAATGTACTTTGGAATAGTATTTTCCCAAACAAGCAAAACCATAGATGTATCTGAAAACCCTAATTTTATAGTCATTTTTATCGATGATATGGGGTATGGGGACATTGGCCCATTCGGCTCAAAGTTGAATCGTACACCAAATTTGGATAAAATGGCAGAAGAGGGCATCCGATTGACCAGTTTTTATGCTGCAGCCTTGTGCACTCCATCACGTGCGGCCTTAATGACTGGTAGTTACCCCAAAAGGGTAGGGCTTATGCAAGGTTCATGGCATGCTGTATTAATGCCTGGTGATGAGCACGGTCTGGACTTGGCTGAGATTACTATTGCAGAGGTTTTGAAACAAAATGGGTATGCTACGGGCATCGTGGGCAAGTGGCATTTGGGTGATCAAAAGCCGTTTTTACCTACTAGACATGGATTCGATTATTTCTATGGAATTCCTTATTCCAACGATATGATACCATCGAATACTAGTAAGAAACGCAATTTTCCGCCGTTACCTCTTATGAGGAATGAAACCATTATTGGTAAAGTGGTTGACCAATCGAATTTGACGCTTGACGTTACCAATGAGGCACTAAAGTTTATCCAGTCCAATGCTGATAGGCCGTTCTTTTTGTACATTCCGCACCCAATGGTACATAGTCCTCTTAATGCGAGTAAAGATTTTGAGGGCAAAAGCGATAATGGTATATATGGTGATGCTGTTGAAGAGATTGACTGGTCGGTTGGTCAAATCCTGTCCAAATTGCAGGAACTGGATATTGATGAAAATACCATGGTCGTGTTCACTTCGGATAATGGACCCACACGTAAAGGTGTTGCAACACCTTTACGTGGAAACAAAAGTACAACTTACGAAGGAGGTATAAGGGTGCCTTTTTTGGCGCGATGGCCGGGAAAGATACCTAAAGGAAGTACATTCGATGGTATTACAAGTACCATGGATCTATTGCCTACATTTACCAGATTTGCAGGAGGAGATATTCCTTACGACAGAAAATTGGACGGAAAGGATATTTCTAAAATTCTACTGGGAATCGAAAAATCCGCATCATCTTATGAGGCATTTTATTATTACGAGCAGGCCCATTTGACGGCTGTACGTTCGGGAGATTGGAAATTACATCTTAAAGGAGATGAGGGGAAACCGGCCCTATATGACTTAAGGGGAGATATTGGTGAAAAGAACAATATAATTAAAGACCATCCCAAGGAAGTATCAAGGTTAATGAAATTGATGGAAGTGGCTCGCATGGACCTTGGCGACGGTTTGAGCCTTCCGGGTAAGAACGTTCGTCCAATCGGTTTTTATGATAACCCCAAACCTCTAATTCCAAGTGCCAATGGATTGCCTGTAGGGCCAGATTCTGACGTAATTGTAAAAGATCTATGGCCTATAAAACACCATGTGAACGGGGATTAGAAATTTACATATATAAATTAAATCAAAAATTATGAAAGCAAATTTAACTAGAGCGTATATGGCCAAATGGGTTGTAAAGTATTTTTCATTAAAAATATTGCTTTTAGGTTTATCAATATGCACCTTGAGCTGTCAGGCTCAAAAAACGGATTTTTCGAACTCTCTTTTCGACGGGACCACGCTTAATGGCTGGAAGACCGTAAAGGAGGAAAACGCCAAATTTTGGTCTGTGAAGGATAGTGTCATTACGGGTGGTGATGGGGTAACCAAAATTCCTACGAATACCTATCTTTATACCACCAATAGCTTCGGGGATTTTGAATTCCGGGCTCTTTTCCGTTTGACCGGGGACCATAGCACTGGTCTGATCAACAGTGGAATCCAGTACCGCTCCATTATAAAGGATAATAAGATTTCGGCTACCAGGCGGACATAGGCAAAG
>JBFHGV010000387.1:0-4258 GCA_041582955.1 Arenibacter sp. | reverse complement strand
CTTAGTAATCGTGACTCTTCCTTTTCGTACTAATTGTGAAATTGTTGGCATACTATATTTTGTATAATAAAACTTAACCCCCTCTTTTAAGGGCTGGCAAATGTAGTAATTATTCACAATAATTCAAACCCTAAACAACTTATTTTCAATATTTTTTTCATGCAACAGATTCATAAGCTTGGAATTAGGCTACCCAATAAGCCACAACCTATATTATATATCTAAAATTGCCAACCACCGCAACCACCCTCTTCCCACACCATGATTTAAACAAAAAATACAACCAAAGCCCAAACACATCCCGCCTTTTGTTGCGATTATCACAAGCAAAACACGTATTCCAAGAATAAATCGCACACAACACCACAAAAACACCGCATAATTTATCATTATTGCGAAATTGTCATTTTTTTAACTTTTAGGGCGCAAAAAAATCCTACAAATGGTTTTATAATTGTTGCAAATGTAAAATACACCTAACTATATGTGTAAAAAAAACCAAACACACCCCTTGAAGCGCCTTATTTAACAGCTTTTTATTATGCGCGCATAAGATTTGTGGTCAAAAAGTTGCTTTATTAACATGAATTTATGATTTTTGCAACTGCTAATTCAAATAATTATAAAATGAAAACAAAGTTAAGTGGAATCCTAACGCTGTTCCTAGCGTTGATTGTGCAAGTATCCTTTGCACAAGAAAAAACTATTTCAGGTACGGTTACGGACCAAGATGGCCTACCACTCCCTGGAGTGAATATCCTTGTAGAAGGAACCACAACCGGTACCCAAACTGATTTTGATGGACTATACACCATCAATGCAGAAGCTGGACAAGTTTTGGTATTCTCCTATATTGGGCAAAAAAATGCTAGAATGACGGTTGGCGCAAGCAGCACCATCAACGTACAAATGGAGGAGTCAGCACAGGCATTGGAAGAAGTAATCGTTACCGGACAGGGTTCGGGTATTGAGCGAAGAAAACTTTCCACAACTGTAGACGTATTGTCCGAAACGGAAATAGAAAAGCTTCCATCCAACCAGATTGACCAAATGCTGCAATCTACAGCTCCTAGTGCTCAGATCAGAATGAGTTCTGGACAGCCTGGAACTGCCTCTATAATTAGAACAAGAGGGCCAATATCCGCAGCTTCCTCTTCTACTCCTGTTATAATAGTGGACGGAATTAGGGTTGACAACTTAAACTCCAGCCCAGAATTAGGATTGGATACCGGTGGAGCCGACATGTCTGCTTTAGCAGATATCCCCACAGAATCTATTGAAAGAATAGAATACATAAAAGGTGGTGCCGCCACAACACTTTACGGAGCAGATGCGGCAAACGGTGTAATTCAAATAATCACAAAAAAAGGTAAGGAAGGTAAATCTACCGTGTTCTTCGAGAGCCGTTTGGGCGTTATTAAGGCCACTACGGACTACCTTAAATACGATAGGACCGCAGATGCCATGTTTCAACCTGGTATAGCTCAGGAATACAGAATTGGAATGAGTGGTGGTTCCGATAAGTTTACCTACAACTTTGGAGGAAGTCTTTACACTGATGACTCGTTCAATGACCTAAATAAGCAGATCAAAAGAAGTTTCACTTTCGGTCTAGGCGCACAGGTAACCGACAAGCTAAAGTACCAAGGTTCATTTTCTTATGTGGGCTTTGAATCCAATCTAGATTTTAGTGCCAACACTAGTTATTCCAGATTTTCCAATTTAGAAAACGGAAGTTTCGGAGACATTAGTACAATGGCAGACAATGAATGGATGGCATTAAAGGACAATGTTAAAGAAATTGGTTCTTTGGTAGACATTAACAGTGTTGTAAACCGTATTACGGCCTCCAATAAGTTTACCTATGACTTCAACAATTCATTACAGGCCAATGCTACAATCGGTATAGATTACAGAACTTCTACCAATCAAGAAAATGACACCAATGCGCTATTGATAGCATTGGGTGCAGAAGCCGAGGGAACCACGGACAGAGCGGAATTAATCAGAATTTTAAGAAGTTCGTTTACCGCTACCACCGATATTAATCTTACCCACAAGGCCTATACGGACAACTTTTCTTTTGTCACTATATTGGGAGGGCAATTTTTTAGGACTGCGGACAGACAAAACCGGATAGAAGGATCCGGTGGGGTAGATGGAACCACATACATTGGTACCTTCCCAACCAAAACTGCCGATGATTTTGTTTTGGAAAACGCCAACTATGGTCTATATTTCTTGGAAAACTTAGGAATTTACAACGTAGCGTACTTGGAATTGGGAGGTAGGATAGATGCCAACACAGGATCTGGTGATAACACAAAGGCTCTTTTCTTACCCAAAGTAGGTATTACTTACAATCTTTCCGATCACGATTTTTACCGAGAGAGCAACATAAGCAATGTATTGTCCAACATAAAATTGCGAGCTAACTACGGGGAAGCCACTAACTTTGCAGAACCATTTTCTCAAGATAAGACCTATGGCCTAAATACCTTCCTAAACCAACCAGCGTTCAGATTTGATCAACCTGGTAATCCAGACCTTATTTCTGAAACTGTAAAAACCACAGAATTTGGTCTAGAATTAGGCTTACTTCAAAACAGGATAAACGTAAGTGCTACAAGATATAAGTCCGTTACGGAAGACGCTTTGTTTACTCCTAGTCAGCCACCATCATCAGGATTAATAGCACAGATCCAGAATATTGGTGAAATAGAAAACTCCGGTTGGGAATATGCGCTGAGCGCAACAGTCCTACAAACCGAAAAACAAAGATTAAAACTTAATCTTTCCTACAACACCAATGAAAACTTGGTAACAAGTACAGGTGGGGCAGCTCCATTTGTAGTAGGTGGATTTACTGTTATAGGAGCATGGGTAGAAGAAGGACAGAGTCTGGGATACTTAAGAGGTACCTCTGCCAGCGTAAATTCCGATGGCACCTTTGATTTAACACCAAATGCATCTTTGGGTAAAACATTTGCCCCTAAATTTGGCTCAATGAGTTTGGACTACAGCTTAGGCAATTTCAATCTTTTTGTATCAGGTGATTACCAGTATGGTGGACAAATTGTTGACCTAAACTTCTTGCTTAGACACCTTAACGGTATTGATAATACCGGCATCCCTGACGAGTTGGTAGGAAATACATCACCATTTAACTATGTGAACTATTTCACTTTTGATAATGATTTTATCAAAATAAGAAACATTGGTGCATCCTACGATTTCAAGGATATGTTGAAGCCTTTTTCCAATGTTAGATTCGGTGTTTCAGTTACCAATCCATTTAACTGGACTCCAGGAACATTTGACCCAGAAATTACTGGATCGGGTGTAGGAAACCAAAACGGATTCAGCAGCGGTGGTTTTGCATATGGTACCGAATCTGCACCGAGAATATTTATGAGTTCTCTTAAATTTCAATTTTAATAGCAAAAAGACATGAAAAAATCAATATACACGATCTTAGGCGCTACCTTGTTTCTTTCAGTTTCCTGTACTGGAGACTTTAAAGAAGTTGTAGACTTTACAGATGTAGAAAACCCAAACCTATTGGAAACCTCCATAGTGGGGCAGCCCAACTCAACTGAAGTATGGGCAACTGGAATAGAGCGGGAAATATCCAGAACTATTAACGAATTTTTGGTCTTGGCCGAATTGGGTTCGGATAATTACGTCAACACCCAAACCTTTTTTAGTCAGTTATTTGATGGATTGGATATACGAACCACTGATACTGATCTCAGGGATTTAACCAATGAAATATCCAGAGTACGAGCAATGGCTACCTTTGGATTGGAAACCGTTGGTCCAAATGACCCTGAATATACCAGCGAACAAGAAGCTGAATTTTATTTCTATCTTGGGTATTCCAAATTATTGTCGGCTATGTATTTCTCAGCCTTACCACAAGAGACCTTGGGCGCACCTATTAGTTCTGCTGACAATTATGCCGGTGCAATAACCGCCTTCAACAGTGCAATTGCAATAGTTGCCAAGCCTGAGTACCATTTAGCCAAGGCCAGGGCTTATTACTACCTAGGAAACAAATCGGAAGCTGTAGCTGCTGCACAAGCCGCATTGGCATTGGATGATTCTTTTGTAAGAGCGGCTCAATTTGACCCTAAAGAAGAACCAAGTAACACTATGCAAGATGCCTTATTTACAAGAGCTACATTTGACGACTTGCAGCCACTGCCCACCTTGGATTTTCTTGATCCCAAATATTCACTTGTTAGCGAGGATATAG
>JBFHGV010000386.1:0-4260 GCA_041582955.1 Arenibacter sp. | reverse complement strand
TTCTTTATATTTTTTAAGTTCTCCCATAAGTGATTGGTGCTTGGCATTGTAATGGAATAGAAAATCCTTTGTTTCTTTCTGGGATATCTCTTTCGCTATCTTGGCGGCCTTTATTCTGGATAGGTTTCCGTTAAAGAACAAGGGGATCTTGATGCCTAGCTTAAAACCGTGAAGGTGTTCGCCTAGGGTTGAATTGGTCCCTTGAAAATAATTAAGACTTAAATCGGGCAGGGTTTTATGTTGTTGCAATTTGCTCTCGGCTTCAAAAAGTTTGGTTCTGTTCTCGTAGAGCGTGTGATAGGGGGTGTTTTTGGTGCTTACCTCCGTTATTTGCAATTTTTCCATTGGAAGGGTCTTTATGGCTAGGAGGGAGTCCGATTGAATAATTTTCATTAGTTCGGTATAAGCTATATTGGCATCCTCAATAGCTTTGTTGTAAAGTGTTTGAAGTTCTTTTTGCTTGGCTTGGGCTGTTATTTTTTCCAAATAATTACTCTCGCCGAGTTCAAACCGTCGTTTGGCAGCATGTGAAAAGCGTTCGTATAATTTTGTGAGCTCAGCATAGGTTTTTTCTTTTTGCCTAGCATACTGTAAGTAATGGTAACTAGCGGCTAACTCTTGATCTAGAATCCGCTTTTTTATCTCATTTCTGTTTTTTTTAATGTTGTAATTGATCTTGTTAATGTCTTTTTGGGCAAAATATACCGTAGGGAAGAGTATATTTTGTTGAACTCCATATACTTTTAACGGTCGGTTGTTAAAAGCCAGGTTGCTTTGGTCGTATTGATAATAGAATTCTGTCTTTTCAAAGTCAAACGCACTGCCAATAAGGGTTTTGGATTCGTCTGCCGAGAGTTCAGTTGCTCTTAGGGCAGAATTGGACTCTAGGGCAATACTCCGTATCTCGTTAAAGTTGAGTCCATTCTCCTGTCCAATTGCCATTCCGCTGCATAGACAAAAGAAAATGCTTAAACCGAGTAGTTTTTTAGTGTTGTCTGCCATGATGGGTTCCTTTTTGTTCTTTTGATGAAAAATGGAGTAGAGGATAGGGAGGACTACCAAGGTCAGTAAGGTGGCTGTAATGAGTCCGCCAATAACTACAGTTGCCAAAGGGCGTTGTACCTCTGCTCCCACATTGGTGGATATCGCCATGGGCAAAAAGCCCAAGGCTGCTGCTGAAGCGGTAAGCAAAACAGCGCGCAGACGGTCTTTGGATCCTTGGATAATTAGTTCTTCGGTATCTTCCATACCATTGTTTTTTAATTCCTTAAAGTGTTCTATTAAAACAATACCATTAAGCACGGCGATACCAAAAAGCGCTATAAACCCTACGCCGGCCGAAATACTGAACGGCATGTCTCTGCCCCACAAAAGTAGTACGCCCCCAACAGCAGCCAAGGGGATTGCAGAGTAGATTATTAAGGCTTCCCTAATCGATTTAAAAGCAAAATAGAGTAGTATAAAAATTAGTATCAAGGCTATCGGGACCGCAATTTTCAATCGGTTTTTGGCGCTTTGTAAATTTTCAAATTGGCCGCCATAGGTTATGCTGTAGCCTGTGGGTAGGTTTATGTTGGTGTCAATCAATCTTTTAACATCGTCAACAACAGACTGGAGGTCTCTGTTCCTAACGTTGATACCTACCACAATTCTACGTTTAGTGTCGTCCCTAGATATCTTTGCGGCTCCAGTAGTGTAAGAAATGTTGGCTAGTTCACTTAAGGGTATCTTGCCTGCGACCGGAGTGTCTACGTAAAGATTTTTTAGGTTAGAGATGTCTTTTCTGCTATCTGGATCCAGTCTTAGGGTAAGATCAAAACGCTTTTCGCCCTCAAATACACTGCCTAGGTCAGTGCCAGAGAATCCCATTGAGATAAGCTGGTTGAGGTCTGAGATATTGAGTCCGTACCGGGCAATTTTTGCTCTGTTGAACTTTACGTTCATCTGTGGTAATCCGGCTATTTTTTCAACGGTGATATCGGCAGCCCCTTCCACGTCTTGAATGAGGGTTTTTATTTCATTTCCTTTTTTGTTTAATATAGAGAGGTCTTCCCCAAAGATTTTGATTGCAATATCGGCACGAACTCCGGTAATCAATTCGTTGAACCGCATTTCAATTGGTTGGGTAAATTCTACTTCCATACCGGGAATTACTGCCAAAGCCTCTTTGAACTGGTCTGCCAATTCGTCCTTGGTGTTGGCAGATACCCATTCCTTTTTGGGATTCAGGGTAATGATTACATCGCTATCTTCCATGGACATGGGATCTGTGGGTACTTCAGCTGCACCTATTCGTGTGACCACCTGTTTTACTTCTGGGAAATTGTCCAAGAGAATTTTTTCTATTCTTGTGGTAGTCTCAATGGTTTTACTTAAGGAAGTCCCTGTTTTTAATATTGGTTGTATTACAAAATCTCCTTCGTCTAAAGTGGGGACAAACTCACCACCCATGGTCGTGAATATATAAATGGAGATGGCAAGTAGTAGAGTGGCTAGGGACAAGACCAACCCTTTTTGTCTTAGGGACCATCTAATAATGGGGTCGTAAGACTTGTGTAGGTAACCCATCAAGCGAACAGAAATGTTTTTGGAGGATAGGGTGGTGGGTTTAATGAAAAGGGCGGTGACAACCGGCACATAGGTGAAACATAAAAACATTGCGCCTATCAAAGCAAAGCTGAAGGTCAATGCCATAGGTTTAAACATTTTGCCTTCCACCCCACTTAGGGAGAGTATCGGGATAAATACAATTAAGATGATCAATTGGCCGAAGACGGCCGAGTTCATCATTTTGGAAGCTCCTGTGATAGTGATTTTGTTTTTTAGGGTTTGTTGTTCGCCCGGAGATAAGAGTTGTAGTTTTTTACTGTTCATGCTTATTTGGTAGGCGATGTATTCTACAATAATTACTGCACCGTCTATGATAATTCCAAAATCTATTGCCCCTAAACTCATAAGGTTGGCGTCTACGCCAAATAAATACATTAAGGAAAGCGCAAATAGCAAACACAGAGGAATTATGGAGGCAACTACCAGTCCGGATCGCAGGTTTCCCAGAAGGAGTACAACAACAAAAATCACGATCAAACAACCTAGG
Organism: Arenibacter sp.; assembly: GCA_041582955.1. GTDB lineage: Bacteria > Bacteroidota > Bacteroidia > Flavobacteriales > Flavobacteriaceae > Arenibacter. The sequence continues at coordinate 1,163 of JBFHGV010000386.1, read as the reverse complement.
GTCAGATTTTCCGCAACCGTAAAGGTGGTTTTGCCTATTAGTTCGCTTCTGTCAAGAAAACCATTGATGTAAACTCCTTCCGGAAGGGATTTGGATATGGCCTCTATGCGTTCATGAACCGCGTTTATGGTTTTCTTGGAATTGGCGTCCTTCAGCATCATAATCTGCCCCAAGACCTTTTCGCCTTCACCGTTTCCGGTAATGGCCCCAAAGCGTGTTGCGCTGCCAAAGCCTACGGTTGCTATGTCTTTGATGTAAATGGGGAGGTTGTTGATCTTTTTGACCACGATATTCTCAATATCCTGTAGGGAATTGATTAGGCCTTCGCCACGAATAAAGTAGGCTTGGTTGGTTTTTTCAATATATCCTCCTCCAGCTACGCTGTTGTTTTTCTCTAGGGCGGTAAAAATATCGGAGGTGCTAATATTCATAGCATGAAGCTTTTTGGTGTTGATGGCCACTTCATATTGCTTTAAATAGCCGCCCCAAGTGTTTATCTCTACTACGCCCGGGATGCCTGATAGCTGCCTTTTAACGATCCAATCCTGAATAGTGCGCAGGTCCATGACAGAATAGGTGTTCTTGTAGCCTGGTTTTGTGTCTAGTGTATATTGATAAATTTCCCCTAATCCGGTTGTAATGGGGCCCATTTCGGGAGTGCCGAAACCTTTGGGGATTTTTTCGGAGGCCGATTGTAGTTTTTCGGATATTAATTGTCGGGGCAAATAAGTTCCCATATTATCCTCAAAGACAATGGTGACTACAGAAAGTCCAAACTTTGAAACGGAGCGTATTTCGATTACTCCGGGCAAATTCGCCATTTCCAGCTCAACAGGATAGGTGATGAATTGTTCCATATCCTGGGTAGAAAGGTTTTTGGAGGTGGTAATGACCTGTACTTGGTTGTTGGTGACATCGGGAACTGCACCAATGGGAATTTGGGTAATGGAGTAAAGTCCAAAACCTATTATGAATAGTGTTAGCAAAAGAATAATTAGTTTATTCTTTATGCTGAATTGAATAATATGTGATAGCATAATTCATACATAATTAGTTGTGTAGACGGCTATTAGGGATGTCTACTTAAGTAATGTTTTAAGTAAAAATGAACTATGTGATCTTGGGAGGCTGGAAAATATCGGAATTTTCCAAATGGGAATATG
>JBFHGV010000385.1:0-4273 GCA_041582955.1 Arenibacter sp. | reverse complement strand
GATGCCGCTATATTACAATATGGGAAGGATAATTTTCAACTAGACCTTGGGTTGGCCTTCAATCAGGATTTTGACAATCCAACCGGGTTTCAATCAGTAGGAACGGCATACAATACCACGGGTTTTTTTAGCTATAAGACCATGCAGTACCTCTACTTAAAACAAAAATGGACAAATATTTCAGCTAGCCTATTACTGCTGAACAACGGTTTTCAAAACTTTGAGACCGATGGCACAACTGCTGATGGGACGAGTAATCTACAAACCCTTGGATCCCACCTAAATTATTCAAAGGGAAGTTTTGGAGCAGCTCTTAATGCCTTCCTGCAAACTGGGGAGCGCCAAGGCTCTGCCAAAGTTTCCGGGGCTTACCTTCTGGGACTGGATTTCACGTATAAAGCCAGTAGCAAAGTGGGATTAGGGGCCGGAATAGAAATAATTAGTGGTAATGATACGGAAACAACAAATAAAACCGAGGCTTTCTTTCCCTTATACGGAACCAATCATAAATTTAACGGGTTCATGGATTACTTCTACGTAGGAAACCATGCCAATTCTGTAGGGTTGTTAGATATACACCTAAGTGCTAATCTTAAATTGGGAGAAAAGTCGAGCTTGTTGATAAAGGCCTTGAATTTTAGTGGGGAGCAAGAACTTGGAAGCGGCAATAAATCCTTGGGTACGGAATTGGATCTGGTATATTCCCGGACATTTAAGGGATATGCGCTCAAATTAGGGTATTCCCAACTATTTGCCAATGATGGTATGTAGCAATTAAAAGGAATCACAAAAGATGATGCCGCTAATGGGCAGAACTGGGCCTGGGCCATGTTGGTCATAAAACCTAAGTTCCTTAATACTTCTAAATAAATATTCAGAAAGGCCCCGTCTCTACAGGGGCCTTAAAATGAATTGTTCTCCACAGAATGGTATAAAACTATTGCTTTCCCAAGACTTTACTTAGCAACCCATACGATGGTAAAATGTGATAAAAGTGACAAGCTACTTTCACCGTATGAATACTTAGTTTTAAAATTATCATATATTTGTTGAAATAGAAATAGAATTTTGGAAAAGACAACACGTATCGTTTTGGCGGATGACCATTCCCTAGTAAGGGACGGAATCCGCGCTCTACTGGAAGAGGATAAAAATTATGAGGTTATAGGAGAAGTATCCAACGGGAAGGAAGCCGTTGAAATGGTCTTGGAGAAACATCCTGATCTTTTGATTATCGATATACGTATGCCAGAAATGAATGGAATTGAGGCGGTAGAGGAACTAAAAAAACATGAAGCTACTACCAAATGCATTATACTTTCCATGCACGACTCCGAGGAATATATCTTAAAATCAGTTAGTGCCGGCGCCAGTGGGTATTTGCTTAAAGATACCGGGAAAACAGAATTTTTAAAAGCTATTTCTACCGTTGAACAAGGTGGAAAATACTTTAGTGGGGACATCTCCAATGTTTTGGTCAATAATTTACTGGGGCAATCACAGGTAAAAAAGGAAAGTAAACCCGCTTCCAAAAATGCCAACAACTCCTTCGGCATTACAAACAAAGAGTTACAAATCCTAGAATTGGTGCTGTCTGGACTAACCAACAAACAAATCTCCGAAAAACTGGAAAAAAGTAAGCGTACCGTAGAGACCCACCGTTTTAACCTAATGCGTAAATTGGGAGTAAATAACCTTATGGACCTAGCCAAAAAGGCCCAAGAGTACAAATTAGTCTGAGGTTTCTTGTTGTGACGGTTTTTAGCCCATTTTATATTGATTAAAGCCCGTTAGATTACACATATTTCTGTTTTAGCCAATTAATATTGCTTTTTATTGCCTTTTCATCAATAATAGGATAAACTATTATTAATAAATTACTACGTATTTATACTTAATTCGGTAATTTTATACTTTCAATTAATAGGTATCTTTATTAAAAGGATTTTATGCAGAACAGAAACGAACATAAAACCATTTGCTCCTATTGCGGGGTTGGGTGTGGAATAGTGGTGGAACAGGACTCCAAAGGTACTATAAGTGTAAAAGGAGACCCTGACTATCCCGTGAATAAAGGAATGCTCTGTTCCAAAGGCAAAAACCTGAACTATGTAGCCCAAGATACCAGTGATAGGATTTTATTTCCTGAAATGAGATGGAGTAGGAACCACCCGCTACAAAGAGTATCATGGGATACGGCTCTGGATAGGGCTGCTGCAGTGTTCAAAAGCATAATAGAAAAGCATGGTCCGGATAGCGTTGGTTTCTATGTATCTGGTCAATGCCTTACCGAAGAATACTATTTAGTGAACAAATTAACCAAGGGTTTTATTGGCACCAATAATATAGACACCAATTCCAGGCTATGTATGAGTTCTGCAGTAGTGGGATACAAAAAGATGCTAGGAGAGGATTCGGTACCCATTGCCTATGAGGATATAGAACTATCAGATTGTTTTTTGATTGCTGGTGCAAATCCTGCTTGGTGCCATCCAATTCTTTTTAGAAGAATAGAGAGTCATAAAGAGAAAAATCCAAATGTAAAGATTATAGTGGTAGACCCCCGTAAAACCCAAACCTGTGCCGGGGCAGATCTGCATTTACAAATATTACCCGGTACAGATGTTATTCTGTTCAATGCCATAGCCCGTTGGTTAATAGAAAAGAAAAAAATAGATAAGGACTTTATTAAAAAGCATACAGTAAATTTTGATGCCGTTAAGGATAGTGCCTTTCAGCTTTCCCTACGAAAAGCATCGGAACTTTGCGGTATTGCGGTGGAGGATATAAAAAAGGCTGCGCAGTATATTGGCAATGCAAAGGCTTTTATCAGTATGTGGACCATGGGACTTAACCAAAGTGTAATTGGGGTTTCCAAGAATGTGGCCTTAATGAATTTATCCCTGCTCACCGGGCAGATTGGAAAACCTGGGGCCGGACCCTTTTCCTTAACGGGGCAACCCAATGCTATGGGCGGTAGAGAAGTAGGGGGAATGGCGAGTCTTTTGGCGGCCCATAGGGAATTGGGGAATCCTAAACATCGCAAGGAAGTAGCTGACTTTTGGGGTGGAAAGGAAATAAAATCGGAACCGGGCTATACCGCTACGGAGATGTTCAATGCCTTGGAGAGTGGTAAAATGAAGGCTGTTTGGATTATCTGTACCAATCCCATAGTGAGTATGCCCAATGTACACAAGGTAGAAAAAGCTCTTAAGAATGCTAATTTTGTAGTAGTTCAGGATATTTCGCACAATGCCGAAACCACTAAGTTTGCCGATCTTCTTTTACCAGCTGCCGGATGGTTGGAAAAAGAGGGGACCATGACCAATTCCGAACGTAGGATTAGCTACCTCCCCAAGGTTGTGGACGCCCCTGGCGAGGCTTTGGCAGATGCTGAAATATTATGGAGGTTCGCCCAAAAAATGGGGTATAACGGGTTTAATTATGCCAGTGCCGCCGAGGTATACGATGAGCATTGCCTCCTCACCAAAGGTACCCAGATAGACATATCCGGACTATCTCACGAACGCTTAAAGTCTGAAGGCAGTTTTCAATGGCCAGTGCCCCATGCCAAACATCCGGGAACACCTAGATTGTTTCAGGACAAGCAGTTCTTTACCAACGACAGCAAGTCGCATTTTAATGCTCCCATGTCTTTATATAACCGCTCTGAAACGGTCACCCCGGAGTATCCGTTGGTACTGAACACTGGTAGGGTAAGGGATCAATGGCATACACGTACCAAAACTGGGAAGGTAAAACGATTGCTCACCCATATTCCTGAGCCTTATTTGGAGATGAACAAGGTAGATGCTTACCTAAGACAGTTAAAGGACGGGGATATTGCTGTAGTCAAAAGTAAGCGGGGTACAGTACGGGTAAAGGTAAAGGTGAATTTTGATATTCGTGAAAAGGTGGTCTTTTTGCCCATGCATTGGGGAAAGGTACTGAACAATGATTTTGGAAGGGCCAATAATCTGACCAACGATTTGGTTGATCCCGTTTCCAAAGAACCCGATTTTAAGTATTGTGCGGTAGAAGTGACCAAGTACGAAAAGCCAAAGCAAAAGATTGTGATAATAGGGGCGGGTGCCGCAGCCTATCGTTTTATACAAACCTATAGGGAAAAGAACGAAAAGGACACTCTACATGTGTTCTCCAAGGAAAAGGATCCCTTCTACAATAGGGTATTGCTCCCAGAATACGTTAGTGAGGAACTCTCTTGGGAATCCTTGGAAAAACTGAAAAAAGGGGAGCTTCAAAAACTGGACGT
>JBFHGV010000384.1:0-4275 GCA_041582955.1 Arenibacter sp. | reverse complement strand
CATCAATACGGATGGAAAACTATTATTTTTGCAAAGCGAGGAAATCCTTTTTGCCGAATCTGACGGCAATTACAGTACTCTTTTTCTTAGTGATGGGCAAAAAATTCTACTTACCAAGAAATTAAAGGAAGTAAATGAACTGCTGCCCAAGGAAACTTTTTTCAGAATCCACAATTCCTATATCATAAACCTCAACAAAATAAAGGAGTTCCTTAAAACTGACGGTTACGTTATTCTACAGTCCAACCACAAAATCCCTGTTTCAAGACAGAAAAAATCAGACTTTCTAGATTTAATTTGACCCGTGATATGAAGTTTCCCTCCCTAATATATTTGCTTTTTGAGCGTCAAAGGATTGCAATACAGCGGGGCTTATTTTTTTTTTCGCTCTTTCTCGGCCTTTCTACCTTCCAGGCTGTTTCCCAAAACGTTCCTGAAACGTTTAAGAGAGTAACAGACAGCCTAATACATGCGGCCCCAATCACCTACAGGGAATTGGATTCCGTATTGAGCCCCAACAAAAGCGATACCATATATATGCGCTATTTTGCAATGGAGGCCAGTAGAAATCAATATTTAATAGGGCAATCCTATGCCTACAACCATTTAGGGAGAAAGTATAGGGATATCTCCCAATTTTCCAAAGCCGTTTCCCTGCACGAAAAGGCATTACAGGCAGCCTTGGCCGCCAACAACCTGGAATTCAGGGTGCTTAGCCTAAATATGCTAGGCGTAGTGTACAGGAGAAGCGATGCCATTAAAATAGCTCTGGACTATCATCAGGAGGCCTTGGAGTTGGCGGAGACCGTACAAAATCCTTCGGTTGACCTCAAAACCAGTGTAGATGTATCCTTGAACAGCATTGGGAACCTTTATTTAATACTTAAGCAATACGATATAGCCATTGCACAATTTAAAAAGGCCATGGCCTCGGCCAAGCAGCTAGGCAATAAGCTGGGCCTCGCCATCAACTACCAGAATATTGGGGAGTGCCTGGAATATAAGGGGGAGCTGGAGGAAGCCCTACACTATTACAGAACCTCACTGGAATACAACAATGAAATAAACAGCGATAAGGGAAGGGTTATTTGCAAAAATAGTATCTCCCAGGTATATATAAAGCAAAACAAATTAAACGAGGCCCTTGAAATTTTGGAACCCAACCTGTTGGCCGCAGAATCTATAGGCGACATGTCCATAATAACCGCCATCAACATTAATATGGGATGGGTCTTAATGGAGTTAAAGCAATTCCCGGAATCGGAAAAGTACTTGAAACGAGGGCTTGAAATGGCCATCAATCACCATTTCCCAAGTTATATTGCCCAAGCTTACGGTTTCCTTTCCAAACTTTCAGCCAACAAAGGGGAATACAAAAAGGCCTTGGATTACTACAAATTGGGAGAGCGCTATAATGAGGAAATCAACAGCGAGGTTAACCGAAGGTACATCAACGACTTGATCATAAAATACGAAACGGAAAAGAAAACCAATCAAATCGAAGCCCTTGCACGGGAAAATGAATTTATGAACCTTCGATTGCGCAAAAAAACCAACACCTTGATCATAGGGGCCCTGGGAATGGCCCTATTGACCTTTATACTATATATCCTCTATAGACAGAAAGAACTCAAAAACGAAAAGCAGATCCTTACCTTGGAGCAGAGTATGTTGCGAAGCCAAATGAACCCACATTTTTTGTTCAACTCGCTCAACTCTATCAAACTCTATATCATTAACAATGAAAAGAAGAACGCAGTTCACTATCTAAATAAATTCTCCAAACTGGTACGTAAAATCCTGGAAGCCTCCTCCTTAAAGGAAATTTCCTTGGCCGATGAACTGGAAACCATTGAGCTTTACATGAATATAGAAAATATTAGATTCTCCAACGAGATCAATTTCTCCATAGAAGTAGACGAACCTATTGACCAACACACGGTTAAGATCCCCTCCTTGATCTTACAGCCCTTTTTAGAAAACGCCCTTTGGCATGGGCTTTCCTCCAAGGAAGGAGAGAAGAACATACACCTTCATGTAAGCAGGGAAAATGAGCAATTTATAATGATAAGCATATCGGACAATGGGGTTGGGCGTGCTGATTCCGAAAGGATCAAGCAAAGCAAGATCTTAAAACGAAAATCTATTGGTATAGATATCACCAAGGAACGATTGGCCAATTTCTCAAAAGACTTTGAGAACTCCTTCCAGGTTGAAATTATTGACCTTTACGACGCCAATAAGGTTTCACTGGGCACCAAGGTAGTCTTACACATCCCTACTTATTAGCCTGGTGATCCTTGGCGGTTTGCTCTAGTTCCGCGTACCATTTTTTTCCAAATTTCCTTATCAGAGCCTCTTTTACAAACTTATAAATAGGCACCTTAAGTTCCTTTCCCAAAGAGCAGGCCGTGTCACAAATTTCCCATTTATGGTAGTTCACCGCGGTCAGCTCGGAATATTCCCGTACCCGTATGGGGTACAAGTGACAGGATACCGGTTTTTTCCATTTAGTAGCCCCTTGATTATACGCCTCTTCCAAGCCACATTTTGCAGTTCCATTTTCGGCAAACACCACGTAAGCACATTCGCTGCCGTTTACCAAAGGTGTTTCCCATTCCCCATCCTCTCCTTTAATAAAGGCACCCTGCTTCTCAATTTCGGCTATTCCTTCTGGTCTTAAATATGGCTTAACCTTACTGTATATGTCTACCAAAACCTGGGTTTCCCCTTCTTCGAGAGGCGCCCCAGCCTCGCCTTCCACACAACAAGCCCCCTTGCAGGCATTTATATTACAAACGAAATCGTTCTCTATAATTTCCTCCGATACAATTGTTTTCCCAAGTTGGAACATACTAGTTTATTAGGCTGCAAATATAATTCTTTAGACGGATATATTTTCCTTTAATTAAATCCAAAACCCCTTTATTAAACGTAAATTTGCCGCGTTTTGCAACGCAACACTAAACATATACAACAGAAACTGAGCATTTGTTATGGAATTCAATTTTAATTTTAGAGAAATCATAACGGCGAGCATGGTACTTTTTGCCGTAATAGACATTGTAGGCAGTATCCCTATCATCATCACCTTAAGAAAAAAGGTAGGCCACATCCAGTCTGGAAAAGCCTCCATAGTTTCGGCCTGTATAATGGTAGCCTTTTTGTTCGTAGGGGAAGAAATTTTAAACCTAATTGGAATAGATGTAAATTCTTTTGCCGTAGCCGGGTCTTTTGTAATTTTCTTTATGGCCATAGAGATGATCTTGGGCATTACCCTATACCGGGACGACCAACCGGAAAGTGCCTCCATAGTTCCCATTGCCTTTCCGTTGATTGCGGGTGCAGGTACAGTAACCACCTTGCTTTCACTAAGGGCAGAATACTATGTGGAGAATATCATTGTAGCCATTATAATAAATGTTATTTTTGTATACCTTGTTCTAAAATCCTCTAGAAAGATAGAGAAGCTTTTGGGCAAAAACGGACTTAATGTAATACGGAAAATTTTTGGTGTTATTTTATTGGCCATAGCGGTAAAATTGTTTGCCTCCAATATCAACCAATTATTTTAGGTGTTAATACAAAAATTAGTGGAATGAACAAAATTATAATAATAGTACTAATAGTGTTGGGATTGGCGCTTATAGCCTACAATGTAACCCTGGTAGATTTTAACGAGCCTTTTAAGGGCAATAGCATCATAGCGCTTATTGGCATTGTGGCATCATTATGCGCCATAGTATTGCTTTTGATTTACAGCAGCTCAAAGAAAATTCAGAAAAAAATAGAGGAAGACTAGTTATTGGCTTCAATTCTTTCGGCCTCTTGTTGCTTTATGGTAGGCCTGTCCAATTCCATAACCTTTTTTAGCATATCATCTCCTGCACTCTTTATCTGGGCATAGGAATTGGGATCAAAAAGCTGTTCTGCCAAGGTAGCTTTAATGTATAATTTTATCTTATCCTCAAAGGCGTAGAAGTCCATCTTTATACTCCTATCCAAACAGTAGTCCACAAAGATCTCAAAGAGAATATCGTCTACCCTAAAATCAGAAATAAACCTCTCCTTGGTGTATCCTTTGTACTGCGCCCTGTTCCCATCCAAGTGTTCAAAAACGAAATAGGATAAGAAGCCTAAGCTTTCCATACTTTCCACGGCCTCGGATTCATTGGTCCCAATAGGAACAAAAACATCTGGAATAATTCCTCCCCCACCATATACCACCTTACCTTTTGGGGTTTTAAATTTCAAGGAATCGGCCACTTTAATACT
>JBFHGV010000383.1:0-4291 GCA_041582955.1 Arenibacter sp. | reverse complement strand
CCTGGGGCACTTCCCAAAATATGAAGGGCGGGGAATTTTATAGACTTCGGTATACCGGAAAACCATTATCAGTACCCATTGCCTTAAGTGCCGAAAAAGATGGTATGGTACTAACCTTTGCTGCCGAATTAGATACCTCGAAAACCGAAAACAGTTCTAATTTTGAAGTACAAACTTGGGAATTACTCCGAAGTCATAAATATGGCTCCAAGCGATACAATATTAAAACCCTAAATATTTCAGGGATAAAGCTAAACGAGGATGGTAAAAGAGTAAAACTTCTGCTACCCGACATTGTGCCTGTAGATATCATGAAAATCACCTATAAAGTCACCGACTTACACGGTAATGAGCTCAAGGGAGAAGTGCAAAACACGATTCACAATTTAAAATAAATAAGGATAATGGAGTAGTCCTTGCTACTCCAAACACACCTCTTTGACCAAATCGCTTTCAAATCAATGACCTGTTTGCCCAACACTTATTAAATATAATATCATAAGATATTACAATAGCCATATTAACAGGGATTTACCATAATCATCATAGTCTTACTATATCTATGTACAAAATTTAATAACCTCAAATCTCCAAAAACAATTATTGAACACATAAAATACTATTTTACAAATAAATAGAAATCAATTTAATCATTTAAGCTAAATCTTCAATTTAAAGCTGAAATCAAAATAGTACAGTCTTTTGCTAATTATAAGGATTTTCATTCCTAGGTATTTAACTAATTTTATAGAATTATTAAGATAACTTTAATAACCTATGAAAAACAAATTTAAACTCAACGCGATGTCCTGGTTACTGCTACTGGGAATCGTACTTTTCACTCCAGGCAGCGCAAACGCCCAAGACCTGGACATCACCGGAACTGTAAGTGACGAAAACAATAGCCCGTTACCAGGCGTAACAGTATTGATAAAGGACACCTCTACAGGCACCACCACAGATTTTGACGGTCAATACACCATTAAAGCCTCCCCGAACGATGTATTAAGTTTTAGTTATTTGGGTTACATTACCCAAGAGATTCCCGTAGGCTCAAAAACAAGTATAAACTTAAGCTTGGAACCAGACACCCAAGCCCTGGACGAGGTAGTGGTAACCGCTCTCGGTATTAGTAGGGACAAGCAAACTCTTGGCTATGCCGTACAAGAATTGGGCGGCGATAAACTGACTACTACACCCGAAGCCAATGTAATAAATTCCCTTTCCGGGAAAATTGCGGGAATACAGGTAACCAACGGAGGCAGTACAGTTGGGTCATCATCCAGGATAGTAATTCGTGGAAATTCATCATTTTCAGGAAATCAACCACTCTTTATTGTTGATGGCACCCCTATAGACAATTCATCACCTAACCTAGCTGGTGCAGGTGGTGTAGACTGGGGGAACACCGCATCGGATATAGACCCTAACAACATCGAATCCGTTTCGGTATTAAAAGGAGCCAATGCATCTGCACTCTACGGAAGTCGTGCCGCAAATGGGGTAATCATAATCACCACAAAAAAAGGAGGTAAAGACGGCAAATCACTTGGAGTCAACTTTAGTTCCTCCGTCGTTTTAGACAAAGCCTCATACTTCCCCAACCTACAAAATGAATACGGAGGGGGAAGGGATGGAAGTGAATTTATTTATAATAGATACAACACCACCAACAATACAAATTTGAGCTATAACGAATACGCCAAACAATTTGCATACAATTATGTGAATGGAAATGGAGCCGGCATAAACGACTCTTACCCAACAAACTGGGGACCAAGATTGGATGCAGGACTACTATTGGACCAATGGTCTACCGGCCCAAACAGTCCTTGGATATCCAGACCCAATAATATTAAAGAATGGTTTGACACAGGTGTTACCATTCAAAACAATGTATCCGTAACCGCAAACGGCGAAAAATCCTCCGGAAGAATTTCTTATACAAACATAGACACGGATGGTATGATAGATAATACAGGACAAAAAGAAAATGTTCTTTCGACCAATGTCAACCTAACACCATCCGATAAGTTAACCGCTTCGGTGAATTTCACCTACGTTAAAAAAGAAAGCGACAACCTCCCAGCGAACGGTTATCGTTGGGCAGATATATTTGCCTGGTTACAGCGAGATTTCCCAACACAGTACGCAAAAGACCTATTTTATGAAAAGGGCAATGATGATTATATGTTCAATGCAGACAATCCATTCTACGGCCTAAGAAATACCAATGCTTTTGATAGGGAAAGAATTTATGGTAACGTTGCTTTAAGTTACAAAATAAATGATTGGCTAACAGCTAACGGCCAAGTGGGAATTGATTTTTACAATGAAATAAGAAAAAGCATAACCCAAGCTGGAACAACCAGAAATAAAAGATTAGGTCTTGGAGGACAATTTAGTGAAACACACATCAACAAGAAGGAAGTCAACACAGATGTTACCTTAAATTTTGACAAGACTTTCAGTGATTTTCGAGTGGACGGATTGATTGGAGCTAACAAAAGAACCAATTTATACAACTCCATAAGCCTAAGTGCCTCGGACCTTACCGTACCAGATCTATATACTATATCCAACGTTAAGGGCACCCCTGGCACTGGAATGTACGAAAGTAAATATGAAACAAACAGTGCTTACTTTGCTTTGAATGGATCATACAAGAAGGTACTTTATCTAGGTATAACTGGCCGTAACGACTGGAGTTCCACCCTGCCCCAAGAGAGCTGGTCCTACTTTTATCCATCAGTTAGTGCTGGTTTTGATGTAACCCAGGCCTTGTCCCTAAAATCGGACGTACTATCTTATGCCAAACTAAGAGGAGGCTGGGCCAAAGTAGGTGGCGACACGGACCCTTATCAAATAAATACCACCTACTCGGCAGGAACATTTAACGGTGTATCCGTTTTCACCCCTTCCAGAACTCTACCACCAACAGCATTAAAACCTGAAGAAACCACTTCCTACGAAGTAGGTGCTGACATACGTTTTTGGAAAAACCGCATAGCTTTGGACTTTACCTACTACGCACAAACAACTGTTAATCAAATCCTTTCTGTAACCACTTCCACTACCACAGGATACAATGGAATGTTGTTAAATGCCGGTGAAATTGAAAACAAAGGAGTAGAACTAATGTTATCAGCAGATATACTTCAAAATCCATCAGGTCTTAACTGGGATATTGTAGTTAACTGGGCAAAGAACAAAAGTATGGTCAATTCACTATATGGCAATTTGGAATCCTACCAAATTTCAGGTGGTTTTGGTGGAGTAAAAACATTAGGTATACCTGGCGAAGAATGGGGTGTTCTATGGGGACTACCATTTGTCAGGGACGATAACGGAAAAATTGTAGTAAACGCCAACGGCATCCCCACAACCACAAACGCAGCCGTAAAGCTTGGTAATGTAACACCTGACTGGACCGGAGGAGTTACCAACACCTTTTCCTATAAGGGTGTTAGCCTTAGCTTTTTGGTAGATGCCCAAATTGGGGGTGATATGTTCAGCACAACAGCATGGCATTCATACCCAACTGGAGCCTACGAAAACACCGTAAAGAACAATGTTAGGGAAACAGGATTAATTGTTGACGGAGTATTCGAAGATGGTACACCCAATAATATTCGTGTCTCGGCCCAAGATTATTTTAATGGTTCCTGGGTTTGGAACAATCACGAATATTCCATTCTGGATGCTACTTATGTAAAACTAAGGGAGTTGGCAATTGGATATAATTTTAATGTTTCTAAAATCAATTCCATTTCCAAATTAAACCTTTCACTAGTAGGAAGAAACTTAGCCATTCTCTACAGAGATAAGGACACCAAAGATTACGGAATCGACCCTGAAGTAGGTTTTGGCGGCGGAGAAGCTGGTATTGGTTATGAAAATTTCCAAATCCCAACCGCAAGAAGCTATGGGTTTAAATTAACAGCTAGTTTCTAATTTCTAAAAAAATATTATTATGAAAATAAACACAAAAAATTCATTTCTGGTATTGCTATTATTTACGCTATTACTGGGATCCTGTACAGAGGAGTTTGAAACCATGAACATAAGTCCCAATAGCGCGACTAAAGTTCCTGCGTCAAATGTTTTGGGAAAATCATTACTAAACTCATCACAAATACTTTTTGGAGAAAGACTTGACGTCTACTATGCGGGGACTTTCTCAGGTTACAACGCCGCAATTGGTGCTGGCGATTATGAATACAGAGTTGGTATCAACAACAGTCAATGGGATGCCATGTACGCCTCAATGACCTATGCCGTTGAAGCCATG
>JBFHGV010000382.1:0-4302 GCA_041582955.1 Arenibacter sp. | reverse complement strand
TGAATTAAGGACAATGATTCCTCTGAGAGACTTATCGAAGCAGTTAGTAAGAACAAGCGTGACACCTGCCCATCCTCTAGGCGGGCTCGCGCTAGCGAAGGAGGTTCATGATTACCACCTCATTTAGTGTTCTTTCATTTTCTTTGCTTGTCCAAAGAAAACGAAACAAAAGAAAAGACACCTCTTCTCTATGTGGCCCCTAAAATCTAGGGTTTTTAGGGACCGATGCCATGGCCTGAATTATTTCCAAGGTTTCAATAATTCTTAACGGCCATATCATCTCCACTACGGAAGAAGATAGACCAATCAACAGGCTTTAAAGCAAGCTTAAAAGGTATTGAATTAAGGACAATGATTCCTCTGAGAGACTTATCGAAGCAGTTAGTAAGAACAAGCGTGACACCTGCCCATCCTCTAGGCGGGCTCGCGCTAGCGAATTACCTATTACACTTCCACCATAAACCCCTACCACTACAGCTACTACCCTTATAAAAATCCCGGTCCTACAAATAATATTAAAAATTACTTTGTCACTATTCATATGGACTCTATATTTGCGCTTATTTTAAATAAATCTAAATAAGAATAGAATGAAAATAATGGCCTGGGCAGCAGCCCTTTTGCTCTCTTTTAATGCCTTTTCACAAGCCAGTATAAAAGGTAAAATTACCGATGAAGCCAACCAACCGCTTAGTGGTGCCACGGTATATATAGAGGAATTGAAGAAGGGCACCATGACCGATCTTAATGGCAACTACCAACTTGTAGACCTTGAAGAAGGATCCTGGACAGTAACCCTGAGAATGTTAGGGTATCAACTACAAACTAAAAAAATTACCCTGGAACCCAACTCTTCCTTGACCTATGACGCAGTTTTAATAGAAGATCTGAGCAATTTGGATGAAGTAGTGGTTTCTGCGAGCAGACATTCTGAATACCTGTCCGAAATTCCCGCTTCGGTGACTGTTGTAGGCTTAGCTAAGTTGGAGGAGTTTACACCCTCTACCTCAAACATCAGCGAAATACTGGAATTCACGGTCCCAGGACTTGCAGTCTCTACCGGCACCTTTTCCAACTGGGGACAAACCCTAAGAGGACGTTCTTTATTGGTCATGGTAGACGGTATTCCACAATCTACCCCTTTGAGAAATGGCCAATTGGGCGTTAAATCGGTAAATCCCAATGACATTAGCCGTGTAGAGGTAATTAAAGGGGCCACCTCCATATTTGGTAACGGAGGCAATGGTGGTTTTATTAACTATATCACCAAAAATCCAACTTCCAATGAAAAAATTGAGGGTACTACCAATGTCTGGGGATCAACCAATTTAGCCAAAACCAATGATGCATTGGGCTGGGGCATACATCAGTCCCTCAAGGGCAACATAAATAGATTCAGCTATTACATCAGCGGTAGTTTGGAACAAACCGGCAACAAATACGATGCAGATGGAATTCCCGTACTACCAACATACGGTTTTGACAACACCGACATCTATAGCAGCTTTGGTAAATTGGAGTATTTACTATCAGATAGGCAAAAACTTACCCTTAGCGGGAATATTTACCATTCTGCCCAGGATAGTCCCTTTATTCCGGTAGCCGCAGAGGTAGAGGTCTATAATGAAGATGGAGACTATTCCATTGTTCCCGGTTATGGTGTAAAAGGGAGCATAGCTGAAGAAGAGCCCACTGGGACCACCCTTATAAATGGACAATTAAAATATAGTCTCAGCAATATATTTCAAGGGACTACCAATTTTGAAACGGACCTTTATTATCAAAATACTGAAAATGTATTTTTCTATTCGGACAAGTTTGAAAACGGCGGACAATCCGTAATCAACGCCAAAAAATATGGCATCAGACCTAACTTCAACACCCAGTTTGCCCCCTATAACCAAACTAGCATTTCTTTGACCTATGGTGTAGATTTTTTAAAGGACAAAACCAATCAAGGGCTTCTGGACGGCAGACTGTGGGTCCCTAATATTGAATTGACCAATTGGGCACCCTACGCGCAATCTACTGTGAAATTCAATAACCAATGGGTCCTTAAGGCAGGTCTGCGCTATGACGGTATGCATATGGATATCGTAGATTATAACACCCTTCCCTATTCTGCCAAAAGCGATGGCAATTTTAGTCCATCCGTTGCCGTGGAAGGGGGTAAACTTAATTTCAACAATCTGGCCTTTAACGTGGGATTACGATATATAGAACACCAAGAATTTACCCCCTATATAAGTTATTCCCAAGGCTTTTCTATTGCCGACCTAGGATCTGTTCTGAGGTCTGCAGTGGCAGAAAACGTAAATGATATACAATTGGAACCAGCGGTCACCAATAATTATGAGTTTGGATTTATATCCAAGTTCAATAACTTTCAGCTAGAGGCTGTGGGGTATTACAGCACCTCCAACCTAGGCACAGGGGTAGTTTTTGTAGATGAGATCAATACCTTTGTTCCCTCCAAACAACCACAACGTATTTATGGTGGTGAGGTGTCCTTGGACTATTTTAGTTGGAATAAGAAAGGGCAAATTGGAACCTCATATACATATGTAGAAGGGCTAACCCATGGTGTAGATGACGAAAACAACTTAACCTATTTGGGTGGTGATGTTATAGCCGCCCCAAAATGGACCACCTATATTAACTGGCAGCCCACACAAAAATTAAACACATCACTTAGAATGACCCATCTGGGCGATAGAAACCGATTTGACCCCTATCTGGACAGCAATGATACTTGGGCCTATAGACATACACAGTTCCCTGTGAATGGGTATACCTTACTGAACCTTTCCTTGGCCTATCAACTAAAATCGGACCTATCCCTTACCATGGGCATCAACAATATGTTGAATGAATACTATCTGCCAGCGCGTTCGCAATGGGCCGCACCTTTAAAGACCTTTACAGGAGCAGGGGAAGGAGCCAATGCAAAACTAGGGCTCAGGTACAATTTTTAAATCATAGGACCTATGTTTGATATCTTTCAATCATGGGTCCTTTTTTAAACCATAGTTTTTTTGATTGTTTTTAACCGGTTTATAAGAAATTTACACCTTTGGCTGGGTCTGTCATGCGGCCTAATCGCTTCAATCTCCGGATTGACAGGTTCGCTATATATTTGGCAACCTGAACTAAGCGCAATGCTCAACCCAGAGCTATTGACCATTGAGCCTTTTAAGCCTTTTGATGAGAATAGTCTCTACAAAACGGCCTATAAACTGGTAGAACAACACAGGGATAGTCTGGACAAAATAAACCTGCCCTATAGGGAACAACAAACAATTTCCCTGATATTCAAAAATGGCGAGACCCATTATTACCACCCCTATTCTGCCGACTTTTTGGGCGAAAAATCAGCTTCCATTGAATTTTTTGAGGATTTATTGAATTTTCACCGCACTTTGGGAATTCCCAAAATAGGAAAATATATTACTGGCAGCAGTACGCTTTTATTCTTTCTATTATTGCTGGGTTCTGGCGTCTATTTGTGGTGGAAAACCTATAGCAGTAATCTTATTAAAGGATTCAAAATAAAATGGACCGCCAAGAAAAAGAAATTGAATTATGACCTACACAAAGTAATAGGAGTCAGTTTTTTTATCCCCCTCATGGTCATAGCTTTTACCGGCGCTTACTTTACCTACGGCATTTACTACAGAACGGCACTTAGCCTATTTGATGGTTCCGAAAAAAATACGCTGGACCAACAAGTACAAACCAATGGCCATGCCAACCCCTATCATGATTACTTTCTTAATCCGGACAAGGACTATGACCTTCGTGCCGTGATCCTTCCTAAAAATAAAGAAGACGACTATCATTTTCGCTATATCAAAGCCAGGTTTCTTACTACTGGACTAAGAAAGACCAAGGAACTAAAGCTGGGTGCAGAAGGCACTATTACTAGCCTAACGGATTTTAAAACAGATCCCAACAGCAACCGCATTGCCGCACAATTCTACCCTATTCATATTGGTGAAATAGCGGGCATATGGGGAAGGGTCCTGGTTTTTATTTCGGGATTAATTCCGGTAATCCTATACATAACCGGACTTAGGTTATATTTATTGAAAGGGAAAAAATGATTCTGGATCTAAGTGAAGTAAATTTTTCTGAACTATGTAGCCCTAATAATCGTACCGCATTTAAAAAAGTATTCCCTGCTATATAATTGGAAAGTGATTAAAGGAACAATTCCTTATTATCGGATAAATCATTGGTTTTGGTTTATCCAATATTCCTTACCCCCTATTTAAAAAGTCTAACTGCCCCATATAGATCAAC
>JBFHGV010000381.1:0-4308 GCA_041582955.1 Arenibacter sp. | reverse complement strand
AAGCTGGAGAGCGTTTTTGTGTAAGAAACTCAGGAGCCAAAGCGGTCGTAGAGGGTATTGGAGACCATGGTTGTGAATATATGACCGGTGGTATTGCCGTAATCCTTGGCGAAGTAGGAAGAAACTTTGGTGCAGGTATGAGTGGTGGAATAGCCTACATCTTTGACGAGAAGAAAACCTTTAGAAAGAACTGCAATGCAGAAACACTAAATCTTTTGAAGGTAGAAGACGACAATGATATTGCCGAATTGAAGGGCTTAATAGAAAATCACTACAACGCCACCCTTAGTCCGTTAGCCCAAAGGATATTGGAGAATTGGGAAGATTGCCTACCCAAGTTTGTCAGGGTATTCCCAGAGGAATACAAACAGGCATTGATACGTTTAGAAAGAGAAAAATTAGAAACGATATAATCGAAATATGGGAAAGATAACAGGATTTTTGGAATTCGATAGAAAAGTAGAAGAGTACGCCCCTGTAGAGGATAGAATAAAAAACTACAAGGAGTTTACGCTTCCAATGAAAGAAAAGGAGCTAAAAGACCAAGGTGCCAGATGTATGGACTGTGGTATCCCATTTTGTCACAGTGGCTGTCCGTTAGGAAATCTAATCCCAGATTTCAATGATGCGGTATACCTAGGGAAATGGGAAAAGGCTGCAGAGATATTGCACTCTACCAATAATTTTCCGGAATTTACAGGAAGGTTATGCCCCGCACCTTGTGAAGAGGCTTGTGTTCTTGGGATCAATGAGGACCCTGTCTCCATAGAGAATATTGAGAAAAATATTGTTGAGACCGCCTTTAAAAAAGGGTGGGTCGTAGCCGAACCACCTGAAAGCAGAACCGGCAAAACGGTTGCCGTAATTGGTGCAGGACCTGCAGGTCTTGCCGCCGCGCAACAGCTAAACAGAGCCGGACATTTGGTTACCGTCTTTGAAAGGGACGAAAAAGTAGGTGGACTTTTGCGATATGGTATTCCTGATTTTAAAATGGAAAAAAATATCATTGACCGCAGGGTAGATATCCTTAAGGAGGAAGGCATTACCTTTAAAACTGGAGTGCATGTTGGGGTAGATATTTCGGCCACCGAACTCAAGGCCCAGTTTGACGCCATAGTACTTTCTGGTGGTGCTACTGTAAGAAGAGGGCTGCCTATAGAAGGAGCAGACCTCAAAGGAGTGGTACAGGCCATGGATTTCCTTAAACAGAACAACAAACGCGTTGATGGCATAAAAGATCTAGGTGAGGAAATTAAAGCCACCGGCAAGGACGTTATAGTAATTGGTGGAGGGGATACCGGATCGGACTGTATAGGCACCTCCATAAGACATGGGGCCACTTCAGTTTCCAACTTTGAAATATTAGGAAAGCCTCCTGTGGGCAGACCAGAAGGTCAGCCTTGGCCTTTCTGGCCCATGCGACTTAGAACAAGTACTTCGCACAAGGAAGGGGTGGAAAGGTTCTTTAGTATTTCTACCAAAAAATTTGTTGGAGACAAGGATGGCAATCTAACTGGACTTATCACTACAGAAGTTGAATGGATCCACGAACCAGGCAAAAGACCTACACTTAAAGAAGTTCCTGGAACGGAAAAGAAGTGGAAGTGCGAATTGGCACTACTAGCAATGGGCTTTACGGGATCTGAAATGACCGTTGCGGAACAATTAGGCCTAGAAGCCGATGCACGCACCAATATTAAAGCCAGCGAGGAAGATTACAAAACAAATGTACCCGGTGTATTTGTTGCCGGTGACCAAAGAAGGGGACAATCCTTAAGTGTTTGGGCCATTTCTGAAGGAAGGCAGGCTGCACATCATGTGGATACCTTTCTAATGGGTAAATCATGCCTACCTTTAAAAGGCGAAGGGGATTTACCTAGAGTGTAAGATAGCCTATATACCGAATGCATTTAAAAAAAATCCAATCCATGTAAAATGGATTGGATTTTTTTTATAGGTAACATATCAACGACCCTCCCCAATCTTCAAAATAAGGCTCAGGTGCAAGGACAAACCAATTTACTTCTTGCTTATCTATACAGTTCCAATTGGCCAATTGGCAGCTCTACAAGCAGGTCTCGTCATTGCCACTAATCAACAAAGGGCTCTATATTTTCCATTTTTCACTTTCAGCGCTTATTTCCACATCCCAATCCTGAGCTGGATTGTTCTTGTATTTAGGATCACTATCCTTTAAAGGGAGTGATTTAAGCACTTCCAAAAGGCTGTTGAAATTATTTTTTTGTTCCTCGGTACTCAAGCTATCTATAAGGTTTTGTCGCTCAAAGGGGTCCTTGCTCAAATCAAAAAACTTTGCAGCTTCCCTATTGGAATCTATATAGAGCTTAAATTGTCTATTACGTATCACCCTGTCCCTAAATCCAAATTGGTTTTCCACTCCATTTTCGGTCAGACGGGCATGGTTACCGCCTCCCATTCCCAATATCCAATCTCTTTTGGAGGCTTCATCGCCCTTAAGCAACACATCTTTAAAAGACTTGCCGTCTATGGTATGGGAGGCATTACTTTTTGTCCATTTATCTTTTTCTCCCACACCTGCAACATCCAAAAATGTAGGCAGCATATCCGTAAAATCCACAAGGGCCTCAGACTCCCTACCCGGTTCTATTTTTCCAGGCCAACTAACAATAAAAGGCTCGCAGATTCCAGCTTCTTTAGTGCTGGCCTTGCCCCCTTTTACCAGCTCTCCTTTATAGGTCCCGGAAATAGACTTGCTGGTACCGTTGTCCGTGGTAAAGACAATCATGGTGTTTTCCAACAAATTGTTTTGTTTTAGGGCCTCAACAAGTTGCCCCACAATCTTATCGGTATAGCGAACCATAGCCTTGTGCTTACCCAATTTATCATTGGCCGATTCGTCTGGGGTATTAACCAATGGCGTATGGGTAAGCACCATAGGATAATAAACAAATTTGGGATCTTCTTTGTTTTCTATCAAAAAATCGATGATAAAATCCCTAAAAATATCCGGCCCAAAAGCTCCGGGGTAGGTCTTGCTGCCTTCTTTGGTATAAATATAAGGGTTCCAATATCTTTCGGCACTGGCCTTAATTCCAGCCTCATAACCAGTCCACATACAATATTCATCAAATCCGGCCTTGTTCAATGCATCTGGCTCTACCCTAAAATCATCAATTTGCCATTTACCGGCTATACACGTTTTGTAACCCGCCCTTTTCATTTCATTGACCAGGGTTGGGTTCTCCGTCTCATCAAAATGGGCACCTCCTCCCCAACGAGGTACATCCCAATGGTTTACCCATCCATGTCTAAACGGATACTGCCCTGTGAGCAATGTCACCCTCGTTGGCGTACATTGTGGCATGGAATACACGTTATTGAATTTTACACCAGATTTGGCCAAAGCATCTATGTTAGGGGTGTGGATATCCTCTGCACCATAAGTGCTTATCCATTCTTTTCCAAGATCGTCGACCAAAATAAACAGTATATTAGGTGGTTGTTGGTCCGTGGATGGCCTGGTTTTAGCTGCATGGCCACAACCAAATAAAAACACTAAAACACAGGCACAAATTATTCTTTGTATCAACATGAATATATACTTCTTTAATTGTACATTTTATTATAAAGTTCACTCAGATCCAATTTATCGCCCATCGTTTTTTGAAGCTCCAATAAATCGCCGAAAAGGACTTTCACCTTTTCCGAGTGATCAGGATTATTGGCTAGGTCGTTCATTTCGTTAGGATCATTTTCCAAGTCGAACAATAGAACCTTATCAATTTTTGGGTAGATCAAAAGTTTAAACCCATCCTTTCGAATCATACGTTGTACATCTATATAGGCCCCATAAATTCCATTATAATGGCTTTCCTGTCTTTCCCCATTAATAATATCCATAAAGCTGTTGAACTCCACATAGTCCGGCTTCTCCACACCAGCCAATTCCAGGGAAGTTGCCATGATGTCCTGCAAATAAACATCCTGGTTCAATATTTTACCCTTGGGAATTCCGGGCCCCACCACCATCATTGGAATACGCACACTATGGTCGAACATACTCTGTTTCCCGATCAGGCCATGATGCCCTACAGACAGACCATGGTCCGCACCGAAAAAGATATAGGTATTGTCCATTTTCCCAGAAGCTTCCAAGGAGTCCAAAATAATCCCAATCTGCTCGTCCATATGGCTTAATAGAGCGTAATATTCTTGTCGGTGTACCTTTACTGCATATTCCGTTCTTGGAAATGGGGCCAAGGCCTCATCCCTTAGGCCTGGATGATTGCCCATATCATCCTTATACGGATATTCCGGTAAAAAGTT
>JBFHGV010000380.1:0-4310 GCA_041582955.1 Arenibacter sp. | reverse complement strand
GGATGTGAGGATATTTTGGACACTGAAGTACCTTCCGATATCGTATTTGGGGATTTTCCAGCGAATGGGCAAGAGGCCCAAGCTCTATTATTGGGAATCTACAGGGATTTAAAGGACGATTATAATAGCACCTATTATCATGAAGATAGAGGGGATGGTTTTGACGTTGGGGTAATCGGTACCGTTTCAAATGCTTGGAGTCATAATATTACTTCTACCAACGGAACCTCTTGGACCGGTTACTATGGAGCTTTGAATAACATCAATTTCTTATTATCGGTAGCGGAGGACCTTTCTTTTTCAAATGAAGACGATAGGGATAAGTTAAAAGCTGAAGCCTTATTTTTAAGAGCAACATATTATTTTTATATGGCCAGAATTTGGGGTGATGTTCCTCTGCTTACTGAGCCTGTTCTATCACCTGATGCCGAGGTAATCGGACGAACTCCGGTGGCGGAAGTGTTTACTCAAATAAATAAGGATATTTCAGACGCAATTTCATTATTTCCAGGTGATGGATTCGGAGATAAAAATTTTGCATCCAAACCAGCGGCATATGCATTACAGGCGGACGTAAAAATGTGGACCGGGAAAGTTTTGGGTGGCGGGGTGGCAGATTTTGATGCGGCCTTATCTGCAATTCAGAAAATAGAAGATCAAGGCGCAACACTATTGGATGCTTTTAATGACGTATTTGACACTAAAAAAAATGATGAAATAATTTTCGCAATTTTCAATGACAGGGACGAAGTCAATAATCATTATGCCAGTACATTATCGGTTAGAGATGTTAATTATGATCCAGTGGCCAGTCCGGATATTCCTGGGAGCAGTGCTAATGTTAGACATAACTATTCCCCAAGCGAGAGGACCAGAAACCTATTTACCAGTAATACCGATATCAGAGCGGGTAGAACTTTTTTACCATTTTATTTAGAAGTTGACGGGCCTATTATTTCGTATTCACAATCCCGATATTATGGAGAAATCATTGATGGAGTCCGCTTATTTACAAATGACTTTATCATTTACAGATGGGCGGATATGCTATTGTTAAGGGCTGAGGCGTACGCTGCAAAAAACGACTTGGAAAATGCTGTCATTGCTTTAGACTTGGTACGAAATAGAGCGCAAAATGAGGATTATTCAGGTCCTTTGGATCAAAATTCTGTTAATCTTGAAATCTTGGATGAAAGAGGGCGGGAATTGTTCTTAGAACCAAAAAGGTGGTGGGACATTAGACGTTTCCATGCGGATGGCACTATTAACGCCTATGATTTTGTTCCCAACTTACAAGGTCAGACTACACCATTATATTGGTCGGTAAGCGAAGCCGTAATTGCCCAAAATCCACTTATTGAACAGACTGAAGGGTATGATTGATTGCTATAGGTCTGCTTTGGCAAGCGTGCTATTGCAAGTAGTTGAGATAAATCATTTTAATCTATATAACATGAAAAGAACATTATTTTTTGGTTTCTTGGCAATTATTTTTTTAACTACCTATATTGGTAATTGCCAAGCTTTTGGCAAATTAGGTTTTGATTTACCCATAATCGATCTGGATGGGGATGAACAATTACAGGTAGTGGTTGATCAGGAACCAGGGCAGTATCTAGGGCATCCGACTACGGTACTATTAAAGGATGGCAAAACTATTATTGCCGTATATCCAAAGGGGCATGGGAAAGGCGGAATAGTAATGAAAAAATCCATTGATGGGGGGCAAACATGGTCCGATCGTTTAAAAACGCCCGAAAGTTGGGCTACCAGTAAAGAAGTTCCCACCATATACCCAACAACTGATGCCAAAGGTAAGGACAGGCTAATTATGTTCAGTGGCACCCAGGATCACGTTCAGGGTGCTATCCGGATGTCTGTTTCCGATAACAATGGGGAATCCTGGAGCGAATTAAAGCCTATTGGCAATTACAAAGGAATTGTGGCCATGGCGGACTGTATCCCCCTTAAAGATTCCGGCCATTATTTGGCTACTTTCCATATTCGTGGTCCTGAAAATACCATGATATTATATCAAGTAGAAAGTTGGGATGGCGGACTTAGCTGGGGGGAACCTAGAGAATTGTATAGGGCCTCAACCCATCATCTTTGTGAAGCTGGGTTGATTTATAGTCCTGATAAGAGTGAAATTGCTATGTTGTTACGGGAGAATGCCAGAAATTATAACAGTCAGATTATGTTCAGTTCTGATGAAGGAAAGACTTGGAGTAAACCCAAACCTATGCCTGGATCACTCAACGGCGATCGACATCAGGGGATATATATGCCTGATGGCAGATTATTGATACAGTTTAGGGATAATACACCACGCAATAGGCCAGGAAATGAGATGAGTCCCACAGAAGGTGATTGGGTAGGATGGGTCGGAAGCTGGGATGATCTAAAGAACGGTTATGAAGGCCAATTTCGCATTCGCTTTAAGGATAATAAAAAAGGGTGGGATACCACTTACCCGGCAGCGGAGTTATTACCTGATGGAACTTTGGTCTGTACTACTTACGGACATTGGGAAGAAGGTGAACAACCTTACATACTATCTTTTAGATTTAAGGCAAACCTATTGGACAATAAACTAAAGGAGCAAAGGAAGAATGCTTTGGGTAGAATTCAAAATGTCATGAATTAGACAGGATTTTCTTATCAGTTTGAGAAGTAACAATCAGAATATTGGCATATGTGCAGGGCCTTGTTGAAGTTTTGAACGTAACAGATGAAATTCGTGTGATACTGGTAAATATCGATTTTAGGTTTCAGAACTGAATAGAACTAATTGAGTTGAGTTAGTTTAGTTTGTGTAATTGAAGCAGGGGGAAACTTCTGCTTCAATACTCTTTGGCTGAATTGATTCATTCGGTTTAACAGTTGAGTATTACACCTTTTTATTAAGATTTAGAGGATTTAAAAATCAAGAATAGGTCTTTCTTCATACATGAATAAGTTGTAAAAATTATAACAATGAAAAATATCGGCTACCTAAAATCAGTAAGATATCTACATGTACTCTTGGGATTACTTACGATAATTTTTGGCTCATGTCGATTAAAAAATCAAAAAGATAGTCCACAAAAGGATTCAAGACCCAATATATTGATTGTGATGTTGGATGATCTTGGTTTTTCGGACATCAGTTGTTATGGTAGTGAAATTCCAACTCCTAATATTGATCGCCTTGCGTTTAATGGATTATTATATACCCAATTCCGTAATGCAGCAAGATGTTGCCCTACGAGAGCAAGTTTAATGACCGGTTTATATCCGCACCAGGCCGGCATAGGACATATGATGAACGATTTGGGACATGAAGGTTATAGAGGAGATTTGAGCCTAAATACCGTAACCATTGCCGAAGTCCTAAAAATGGTCGGATATCAAACCTATATGGCAGGAAAATGGCACTTGACTCGATTTACGGATCCAAATGCTTCCAACCATAATTGGCCACTTCAGAGGGGATTCGATGAATTTTTTGGAACATTGCCTGGTTATGGTAGCCAATACAATCCTGCCGGCCTCATGGAAAACAACGATTTCTTAGAGCCCAAGAAAGACTTCTATTACACAGATGCATTAACCCATAAGTCAATTGCCTACTTGGAGGAAGCTAGCAAGACCAAAAGCCCATTTTTTCTGTATCTGTCCTATACGGCCCCACATTATCCTCTCCAAGCCAAAGAGGAGATCATAGCAAATCATAGGGCAAGGTTCTCAAAGGGCTGGGACAGTTTACGAATCCAACGATTTAATAACCTAAAAGACAAGGGAATAATTGGATTAACAACGGAATTATCAGAGAGGGATGGAATGGGAATACCCTGGGAGGAAGAAACCAATAAGGCATGGCAAGAATCTAGAATGGAGGCCTACGCGGGTATGATTGAGCATGTTGATCAAGGGATCGGAAGTATTTTAAATGAACTTGAGAAGAATGGACAATTGGATAATACTATTATTTTTTTTCTTTCCGACAATGGAGGTTCGGCCGAAGGCCATCTAAATAACACAGTGGAACGTTGGGGAACACCTTGGGAAAGTTCGTTGATTCCGGAAAAAACTACAGATGGTGAAAGGGTTATCCCCGGTGATTTCGTTGGTTTGGAGTTGGGGCCAGAAAACACCTTTGGAAGCTATGGGCCTAAATGGTCCAATTTATCCAATACACCTTTTAGAATGCATAAGAATTGGGTCCACGAAGGGGGAATATCCACTCCGTTTATAGTTCATTGGCCAAATGGAATAGTTGATCAGGGAAAATTACGTAATCAGCCCGGGCATATCATGGATATAATGGC
>JBFHGV010000379.1:0-4313 GCA_041582955.1 Arenibacter sp. | reverse complement strand
CGGTTAACGAAGGTAGTTCTGGTGGCCCCCTCTTTAACATGAAAGGTGAGGTGATTGGTATTGCCAGTTTTATACTGAGCAGATCCGAAGGGTTTCAGGGAATATCCTTTGCCACTACTTCCAATATTGCAAAGGAGCTCATGGGCAAAGGGCGTCCCATCTGGATAGGGATCAAAGGCTACTATATTAGCGGCCCTCTGGCAAAAATTTTTAATTTACCCCAAAGTGGCGGTGTACTGGTACAAAAGGTAATACCAAATTCTATGGGGGAAGCCTTGGGACTACGTGGAGGCTCTTATCATATGACCATGGAGGAAGAGGAATTGGTTGCTGGGGGCGATGTGCTACTGACCTTAGACAGCATTACCCTAAATAATGAACAACGTATTATGAAGGCCTGGTCCTATCTTAAGCAATTAAAATCTGGCGACTCTCTTAAATCTACCGTTCTAAGAAGCGGGAAAGTGATAGAATTATGGGCTATAGTGCCCAAAATGTAAAAAAAAAACCATGCAAACTGATCTAGGTCATTTCAAACGCTGGAGTAAGCCCCTATATTAGCAGTATTAAAAACAACAACATAGTTCTTTGAATTTAGCAAGATAGATTTGGTTTTATAAAACCAAGGATATTTAAAAGTAAGAAGTGGTTACAGATTCCCTTTTATACCATTTGAATTCTGAAAGAATTTAGCAATAAATTCTGGAAAGGGTCAGTGTAAGTGGCAATTGGGTTAAAATAACAACTTCTAGGAAACCAGGACATTTCGGTGTCCCGGTTTCTTTTTAAAACTTGACATGAATACGTTTCTAAGCAGTAATGCCTTAGAAGCCATATATAGGTAGGCGGGGACGCTATAAATACTGTTAAAACCCTTGACGAACATACCATGGTACATTTTTCAAGTCGGTTAATGGCAGGCCATAGACCCTTATCCATACCTAAATCAAAGGACTGGAGCATCCAAGTGCCCCAGTCCTTTTTATACTATTTGGTAGTAGGCTGAAAAACCCCACAAAATGTTAACGGCCGCAAGGTTCCAGTTGTTTTGTCCCATATCGTCCCCTATATCATTTTAGATATTAAATGACTCAAGGATAGATCGGATTTAAAAACGTTTTGGAACTTTCCAGGGAAACAGGAGACTTAATAGGTCTCCTGTTTTCATGTATATGGGCCCTGCCCACCAACTACAATAGTTCTTTATGGGAGCTGGATACCACTCCCCATAAAGCCATTATAACTTTTCGCAATTTAATACCCTTGATTTTGCAGCATTACCGCCCCTTGGCAATATTTGTATTCTTACAGCTGTGAACTGCCGTGCACATAACTCTGCCTCCGTTTTGTTATGCCTTTTCTATTAGGGCTTTCTTTCTTGGAAGAAAAAATTAAAAATCCGATACTTCTCCTGATCAAATTTTTGCAGAAAAACATCCTTATTCCTAGCTAGCCCATCCTCCATAAGGTAACTGAAGGGTTCTGTAATCTCAAAACTCCTAAACACCTCCTTGGAAATGGCCAAAATGGGCAACACCAGGATCATACCCGCAATACCCCACATAATACCCCCAATAAAAAGTCCCAGTATAATGAACAACGGATTAATTCTGATACTTTGTCCCATGATATTCGGGGAAATTAAATTACCCTCAATTTGTTGTACCAAAATATAGAGACCAACCACGGCAAAAGGTTGCCATAAGGTCTCGGACACCATTAACATATAAAAAAATGGCAATACACCACCAATAGAGGTGCCTACGTACGGGACAATCTCAAAAAAACCGGCTAAAAATCCCCAAAAATAGGGGTAGGGCACTCCAATGAGCCACAATCCAGAACCAATTAATAAGCCAAGAACTATAATTACCAAGCCCTGACCTATCATATAACGCTTGGTCAGGTTTTGTATTTTATCCAACAGCTGCACTACAGCTTCCCTATTTTGCACCTGCACTTGAACCAAAAGAAAATTCTTTAATGAACTTCTATAAAGCAACAAGAAATAGGTTATTAATGCTATTAATACCATATTGACCAATACGTTTGTGGTAGACTGAAGGCTTTCGCCTACCAGACCTATGGAAATATCGGATGCCGCCAGCACCCGCTCGGAAACCCAATTGGATGTGGCCTCTGCATCCAAATTAAATTTTTGATTGGTCCAATCCGTTATAGACTCCACCACTTCATTTAACCTGTCCCGAAAAGAAGGCAGGCCACTGAACAATATCCTGGTCTGGTTAAAAAAGAAAAAAAGCAAAAAGAACAAGGGGGTTACGGCCAAAATATAGGCTGCAAATATGGCCAATATCCTATTGCGTACTATCCGCTCAAAAAAAGCGGCAATAGGCTTTAACATCAGGGCAAAAAAAAACTGAATACCAGCGGAATTATGATCACCTTGGCCAATATTAGTATCCAGATTAGTGCGGTGAAAGTGAAAATAAAATAAAAAACATTTGCTAGGTTGATCGTATATTTACCCATAGGTGCTTTTGGTATTTTTAATTTATAACAGTCTAAATCTTTCCTTTACCTTAAACAGTACTTTCTTGATTATTGTCTCTGGGACCTCCATTATTTCTGAAATCTCGGTCGTATCCTGATGGCCAAAGACCATCAACTCTATAACGGTTTTACTTTTTGGGGGTACGCTAGAATACAATTGCCCCAACAACCGCCTTTTATCCTCAGAAATTAAAACGTCTTCGTGAAGATCTAGCTGCCCTATCAATTGTTGCTCCAAGGCCTTATCCAATACTATCGATGTGGTCCAGCCCGATTTTTGACGGTACGATATATCATCTAATTCTTCCTTCAGTATCAAATCTCCCTCTGCATCAGTGGTATACTCCTCGTCCAGTGCCCTTAGCTCTTCCTTTAATAAGGCATGGGTATTTACATCGTCCGGAACTTCCAATTTCTTTTTCTCGATTATTTTTTCAATGGCCTTTTTAAAAAGGTCCCTCCTGAGCTTTATTTCCTCTTCGTCCCCGCTAAACGTTTCAAAGGTTTCTAAAAATATCTCGTCCAACAATTCCTCGGCATCATAAAATCCCCTATCCAGTAGGGCCTGACACTCAGCCGCCTTTAGACTCCCGATCAAGAATTGTTTTAATTCCGGAATAAAATCCGACAGCCGTTTATAAAACTGCTCAAAATTGTTTTCCTCCTTGTGCTGTTGTAATGATTTAGTCGACATCTTTCTTCAGTTTTAAGGTCATAAAAACCCATTTACACCCTATTAAATCCCACTCCAATAAAGCTAGAATGAAAATTTTAAAATACATATGACATCTATCAGTGTTGCAAAAAGAAATCCTTTACAAGTTCTGGTCCTGTCCTAGGTCTTCTTTGTGCGCCACTTGTTTAGGCCAATTTAACCCCAAGCGAAATAAGCAGCATACACCTACTTTTTGGTGAATAGGGTAGCTCCCTAAAAACCTAAAATTTCATGGAACTGACACTTATCATGGTTTTCTTGATATACCTCAATTATTTTTAGATAATTATAAGAAAACAAAGTATGTTCAAGATATTATTGCCAACGGATTTTTCGGGCAACGCCTTAAACGCCATCAATTACGCCATATATCTATTTGAAAAGGAGGCCTGTACCTTTTTCCTTCTCCATGCCCATTATCTTGTACCGTCCGGGTCTGGCAACAAATCCGATGCGAAAAAAAAATTACAGGCCATTATAAAAAAGCTGAAGGAGGCCAAGAACCCCCAACATCGGTTTGAGGGCATGGTAACGACCAATACGGCCTTGGGCGCCATTAGGGAAACCGTTTCCAAAAAGGATATTGATTATTTGTTCATGGGGACCAAGGGCTCATCCGCTGTCCGGGAAATTTTCATGGGCAGTGTCACCGTTAGTGTAATCAATCAAATTAATAACTGTCCTATACTTGCCGTCCCCGGACAATA
This sequence comes from Arenibacter sp., assembly GCA_041582955.1. GTDB lineage: Bacteria > Bacteroidota > Bacteroidia > Flavobacteriales > Flavobacteriaceae > Arenibacter. Next base: position 377 of record JBFHGV010000379.1, on the reverse strand, counting down.
TGTTTATGACCTACCCGATGAGATCCTCTTTGCCTCTGATTTTAAACATCTCTTTAAACCGGCCGAATTGTTGCCTTTAATCAACCTTTCCTTACTTTGGAATTCTGTGGTAAAAGTTGTTCACATACATTTGGGCCAAGAAATGGACGATTTCCAAAAACGGAACAAAGCACTGTTAAAGAACAGTCTACAGCAAACAAAACACCAATTCTTAGAGGTAGAAAAACAGGATTCCGTAGCGGATACCCTATTGCATTTAAGGCAAGAACACGAAAATATTGGCATGCTGGCCCTACTAAAAAGGAAGCATAGTTTTTTGGAAAAACTATTACGGGAGCCAGTTATTCGTAAAGTGGCATTTAAAACGGAGGTACCCT
>JBFHGV010000378.1:0-4331 GCA_041582955.1 Arenibacter sp. | reverse complement strand
TTTATCAAATCATCCCCAGCGCCAGCACCATTCAATCTGATTTGTGCTTCTGCTACCAACAAATAAGTGTCCGCAGCCCTCAAAAACGGGATATTTAGACCGTGGTCAAAATTTCCGCTTTCGGTCCATTCCATATATTTAAAATAGCTATGCCCCGTATTGGTCAAATCTGGAGTATGCTCCACAAGGCCCAAAGATCCCTGAAGCGCAAATTCACCATCAGAAATAATGGTTACACCTTTCCGAACGTCCCCGTCTTCAAATTCATTCACAAGATCATCCAATGGCTCTTGAAATCCGTACATTCCCCAAGGTCTTGGCCCTCTATGCTTGGACATGATTCTTTGGTTGATCCAGTCCAGATCGTTCATCATGATAAATAGGTTTTCTTTCAAATATTGATTGCCTTCCCGAAAGAGCGAAAGATAATCGTCCGCCAAAGGATAATTATCTACTACATTTTGGCCTGCGGCAATTGCCTTGTTCAAAAATTCCGCGTTTCCATAGTCCTCGGCCCTATGCATGTATATGGAAGTCATTACCGCCCAGGCAGCACCTTTACCAACACTTCCCGGTACATTGTGCATAGGCAATAGGGCAACGGCATTTTCCAAATCAGACAGTATAAAATCGCTTAATATCTCCGGAGATTCGCACTTGGGAACATTGTATTCGTTGGTCAGAACATTTTCCTCTGTAATGATGGGGACCTGACCATGGATCAAATACAGCCGATAATATGCATAAGCGCGTAAAAAATAAGCCTGGCCCATAATTGAATTATATGAAGTCTCACTTATTGCCCCAAGCTCCTTAACTTTGGGGCCATTGATCAAAATGCCATTTGCACTACTGATGACTTCATATTTATATCTATAGGTGTCCCGTAGTTTATAGTTGGACGGATTCGTGTTGAATGTTTCGATTTCTTCATCTTCGGCATGATCTCCTGCTCTCCAATGGTCATCACCTTGATTGTCAAAAAAGAGGTCGTGCATGCCCAAAGCCCGTGTAGCCCATTGTCCATAGGCACCGGCCAAAGCATCGACCATATCCGCTTCTGTGGTCCAATAGTCTTGATCAGTTCTTTTTCCAACTAATTCTTGTTCCAATATATCATCACAAGAAATTGTCATGATCATGGACAGCAATATGATTGTGTATTTTTTCATGGTTATATGGCTTTTTAATTAAAATGCAATGTTTGCTCCAAGAACAACACTCTTGGACTGTGGATAATTGTTGAATATTACACCACGTGTCAAGTTACTGGTTCCGCTTTCCTCTGGATCCACTCCATCAAATTTTGTAATGGTCAACAAGTTACGCCCCGAAATATAAAATTTTAAGTTGCTTAGACCTATCTGTTCCGTCAGTGTCTTGGGAATTGTATAGCCTAGGACTACATCTTTCATTCTCATATAATTACCGCTTTTTAGGCCTAGTTCGGAAACCCTATAATTGTCATTTGCGCGTATGGTGGACATTCTTGGATATTTGTTGGAGGTACCCTCTCCCGTCCATCGTTGATAGGCCACTGCGTCCATATTGGCGCTTTGGGTCGGATCGATCCCCCTCATCATCATGGCATCATATAATTGATGTCCAAATGCTCCACTAAAAACAGCAGAAAAATCAAAACCTTTGTAGCTTAAATCAGCGTGAAAGCCCAAAAGAAGACTTGGGTTGGCATCCCCTATATGCACCCTATCCTGTTCATCTACAATATTATCGCCGTTGGTATCCACAAAACGAACATCCCCAGGAGTAATATCGGCTTTTCGGGGATCCAATGAAATATTGGTATCATTGTCAATTTCAGATTGGTTTTGATAAATCCCATCTGTTTTCCAGCCATAGAACGAACTAATCGGTTCCCCTTCATAGGTCCTGGTCTGCGCTCCTCCAGAAATGAATTTGCTAGAGCCATAGAGCTTGGTAACTTCGTTCTTTATAATAGTGGCGTTCACGCCCAATTCAAAACTTAAATCGCCTACCTGTCCTATATAGGATGGTTCTATTTCAAACCCAGAATTGCGCATTTCCCCAATATTGGAATCGGGAATAGCTACCAATCCAGCGGTATTCAATCCTGGTAATGGAATCAACATATCAGAAGTCAATCTATCAAAATAGGCAACATCCAAATTTAATTTGTTTTTGAACAGACCAAGTTCCAATAGGATATTTAAAGCACTGGTGGTCTCCCAGGTAATGTCCGGATTTGCGAAAGAGGCCAGGCGTGTCCCCGTTAAATTGGTATCGTTTAAAACATACCTGATGTCCTTACTATATGTATTCAAATATTGAAATGCACTAACGTTTTGATTTCCAAGCTGCCCCCAGCCCACGTTAAGTTTCATATTGGAAATGGTCGGATCTTCCCTCAAAAAGTTTTCATTGGAAATCCTCCATCCCCCGGAAATCGATGGGAAATAGCCCCAGCGGTTGCCATCTGCAAACCTTGATGAACCATCCGCCCTGAAAATGGCAGATAAATAATATCTATTGTTATATGCATAGGTTCCGCGGACAAAAGCTGAGGCCAGGCCTGTTGCCAAATAATCATTTCCGTTACCTCTGATTATGGAGGCATTATCCATCACCAATTGGTTTTTGTCGACCGAAGCGAAGCCCTCTCCGGACATATTCATAAAGTTCCCTTTGTCCACTTGTCCAGATATTCCCAGAACTGCCCCTATATTGTGCAATCCCGAAGATTTGGTATAGCTTGTGAACAATTCTCCCAAAGTAACGGTGGTTTCATCCGTATTGACTCTCAAAATAGGCAGGTTTATGGTCCTGGACTGATTTGGTGTTATATTCTGAAACTCTTCAAATTTGGAAGTCGATTTCTGATAGGACGCCCTAGCGGTAAGTGTTAAGGCCTCTGTTATATCATAATCGGCTTTAAGACTCACAAGTGTATTAAACCTATATCTATGCCTCCATTCCTCTTTTGCCTTGTATACCGGATTCCACATATCGCCCAACTGGGTTGAGGCCAGACCGGAACCATAACTGCCATCCTCATATTTTACGGGAATTGCGGGCATATACCTATAAGAGGAATAAATGGTCTGTGAGGTACCTGTCGCGCCATCATCTTGGGTCAATAAAGTGTGGTTGTTGGTTATTCTTATATTTTCTTCAATTCTAAAACGATCGGATATTTTTTGGGTTCCTCTCATGGAAATCCCCAAACGCTTAAGATAAGTATTGATTTGAGTGCCCTCTTCATCCCTATAAAAAATATTGGCGTTGATGGTTGATTTTTCCGAACCCCCGCTTATGTTCATATTGTAATCCTGAAAAAGGCCATCCCTAAACATTTCGTCCTGCCAATCGGTTCTTGTCTGATTATAGTACTCATCGGCCCATGGTGAATTTGGATCAATGGGAAGACCGTCCATAATGTAACGTTCACGTTTTAATTCATAGAGCTGTTCGGCATTGGTAACGGGATATTTTTTTATAACACTGTTAAAACCAGTGGAAGCGTTAAGCCTTACTGTGGTTTTCTCGTTAAACCTGGCATTGTTGGTTGTTATTAACACAACACCGTTCGCTGCCCTTGTCCCGTATATGGCACCCGATGCGGCATCCTTCAGAATCTCCACGGATTGTATTTCCGAGGAGGCAATTTGTGCTAAAACATTACCATCTACTGGCACTCCATCCAAAACAATAAGTGGCTGGGAATTATTTATGGTACCTACACCCCTAATTCTTATACTGGGTGTACTCCCCGGCGTTCCTGAATTAACAAACTCAACTCCCGAAGCCCGACCCTGTAGTGCCATAGCGGCATTGGAAGCTGTTGATGTTTGGAAATCTTCGCCATCTATCTGGGAAATGGAAGAGGTTACCTCACTTTTTTTCTGGGTACCATAACCTACCACCACTACGTCATCCAACTGTGTTGCATCTATAGGGAGGGTGGTATCAATAATAGAATTTCCATCTACCTCCACTTCAACAGTTTTGTAACCTATATAACTAAAAACCAATACCCCATCGGAATCTACTTCAATAGAATACTTGCCATCAAAATCGGTTACGGTTCCTGTTGTTGTTCCCTTGACAACTACACTAGCACCGGGTAGAGGCGTACCGTTGTCATCACTTACAACACCTGTCACTATTTCCGACTGATTAAAAAGATCAAAATTTGTATTTGTAGGAATCTTATTGGCTGATAAAATTTGCATACCCGAGGAATAAAATGCTAATAATAGGATAAAACTTCCAGCCCTCGGTATTAGGTTTAAGCTTATTTTTAATTTCATTTCAATATAATTTTATTGTGGTTAATTGGTTATTTTTTTACT
>JBFHGV010000377.1:0-4354 GCA_041582955.1 Arenibacter sp. | reverse complement strand
GCCTGTGCTGAGCCTGCCTGCGGTATGCAGGCGGAGCCGAAGTAATTCCTGGTGAGGCTACGAACCAGAGGTGTGCAGCACCAAAAAGCGCCAGCTTTTAAATCGAAGCCTGTGCTGAGCCTGCCTGCGGTATGCAGGCGGCGTCTAAGTGATTCCTGATATTTTACCTACTTATTTTCTATACCAACGGGTGTGGTGAATGCATTGCGACCTACTTCAAAAATTGTCAATGTTTTTTTTGTAAAACTTCCTTGGCGCAAATCATGAAGTTTGACGAAGCAAAGGAGCGCCTATTTTATAATTTCGTCTTAAATCAAGTGGGTTCTACATTGGGTGGGGGAAGGCGTCTTTAGAGCATTTCACCCTAGTGAAAGGGGCTGACGCTGGGGCTATGGAAAGTGCGTGGATTTAAAGAAATTCAAAATCAGTCTAGCGTTTTTTTGGGCGAAGCAAAAAATGAACAGAACACAAACTTGAGATAGTTAGGTAGGTCCTTTTGTAATTCACACACAACTTTTGGGAATGATACGTAAACACCTCGTTAAAAATAAAGCTATTGGCAACTGTTGATCTGTTCAAGAGTTTGCGCAAACCAGATATTTATCAGGTTAATTATTAAATAGTTAGAGCAACAAAGGTAATGTTTGCTTTACTAATTTTATCATTAGATAATTTTAAAATCACACTCATATGATAACTGAAAATAAAAATAAAGCAAAGAACCCTAATTCTGAGGGTCTGGATAATAGGGTTCAACAAAACCGTGGACTTAATGAGGAAAGAAACCGCAAAGAGAATTCAAATGAAGAAATAGGCAAACCCGTTGACAACGGAGGTGTTGTAACCTCCAAATTTGATGCTCACTTGGAAAAGCAGTGGTTGGCCGTAAGGGATGATTATCTTGCAAATTTTCCTGAATTAAGGGATATGGACACCAGTTATGACAAAAACAGCTTGGAAACTTTAATTGCTAACCTGGCCAAAAGAAGAAAGCAAACATCGGAGCAGGTACAACAGGAAATAATGAATTGGCCTTCATCCAAAAAATAACGGTTTGGTTAAACTGCTTTACATCTTTGATTATGAGCAGTTATTCGGCATGGAAATAGGAACTTTTTTTTCGATTGCTCTTGCCATTAAGAAAATCTTGTTCCGTTTCTGAATTTCTCCATTTAATTGGAAGTAAGATAGATAAAGTGGAAACCTAAGTAAGCACCCTTTTTAATTTTGTAAATTGCATAAGAACCATTCAAAAAATGTTAAATCTATTATACCCTTTATTGTTACAATTGCCAATAGGCACTAGAAATCCAGATGACAATTCTCCTATTGATCTTACAAACACATTTGATGTAGTTGTTTATATAGTTTTGCCTATACTAATGATTGTCTTTTATATTCTTTGGAGAAGGAAAAAGAAGAAGGATAGGGAGAATTAGTTGTGGTGGTCAACCGTGGTGACTAGTAAGGGTCAGGGTAAAAAATGGCCCAGTTGCTACTGCAAAATTGGCTTACCTAATTGCAATTGAATCAAGAGTTTTATTTTAGTTGGTTGATGGCGAGTTTAGGGGCGGTCTGTGCAAGAACCGCCACCATCATTAAGACTTTTTTTATTGTTTGGGAATAATGCAATTCCACGGCCTACTACCATAAATTCCTGAATGTTCTTTACCTTAGTGCCAAAGTATTGACCATGGAGAAGAACAAGATCAAAAACGTATTTGTAGCAGGGGCGATAACGCCCGACTTTATAGCTAAATCCATTGCTAAACATCAGTCCAAGACCAGCATTGGTGCCCATGATATTTTTTTGGGCCAGGTGAGGGCCGATATCATAAATGGGCAGGAAGTGGCGGCCATAGACTATACTGCCTATGAGGAAATGGCCAATTTAAAGTTCCACGAGATCAGGGAAGCTACCTTTGAGAAGTTTAACCTTAGTTGTATGCATATTTATCACAGTTTAGGGAAGGTGGGCGCCGGGGAGATCTGCCTGTTCGTTTTTGTATCCTCCCCCCACAGAAAAGAGGTTTTTAATGCCTTGCATCATGTGGTGGAGGAAATAAAGAGTCAGGTTCCTATTTTTGGAAAGGAAGTTTTTAAGGATGATTCCTATCAATGGAAAGTAAATAAATAGAGATGGTAGATATTACCCATAAGAAAGCAACATTGCGAACGGCAGTTGCCCAAGCTATAGTACAAGTGAGTTCTGAAGATACCATTAGGGCTATAAAAAACAATGAAGTGCCCAAGGGGGACGTATTTGCAATGAGCAAGGCTGCCGGTTTGTTAGGGGTAAAAAAGACAGCCGATCTTTTGCCAGACTGCCACCCCTTACCCGTGGAATATACAGATATTACATACAGCATAAACGGTTTGCAAATTACGGTACTAATTACGGTAAAGACCATATACAAGACCGGGGTGGAAGTAGAGGCCATGCACGGTGCCAGTATTGTAGCACTTAATATGTACGACATGCTTAAGCCTATTGACAAGGGCATAGAAATTCAAAATATTAAGTTGTTGAAGAAAACTGGTGGCAAATCCGATATTGGAACCGATATTTAACAGATCTATAATTGGTACAGTGGTTTTGATTGATGGTTTTCTTGAAGCTTTCATTTCTTATTGTAACCTTGTCCTAAAGGCAATATACAAATGCAGTACTCTGAATTTGGCCCATATTGCCCAAGAGTTTTGGGATCAATTTAAAACAATCACTTCTTAGATAATTTAACAGCTTATTAAGAGAATCTGTTTATATCTTTGTGGCATGAAAAAAACCAGGCACTTGCTAATTTTTAGGGTTTTTGTTCTTATACTATTCTTAAGTATAGGCCAAATCGCTTTGGCGAGTCTCAATACGGACTTAGAAACCAAGGTTGAGCTGCCCGGGGAAATTCAGCTGGATCATCATTTAAACTATGAAGGCCAATCCTTGACCCATGACATGATCATGGTGGAAGGGAATTATCAATTACCTTCTGTAAATGAACTAAGGCCTAATTTTAATTCAGGATTTTCCAAAACGGTAACTACACTTATTGCCATTTGGGATAATGCTGCGGTGTTTGTGGTTCAGCCTGTCCGTATTACCCCAAGTCTGGACGGTCTTACCATCATATATCCTTTTCATACTTTTTTATAACTATTACTACACACAAACGATTCCGCTATTCCTTTGTCTTGCTTTGTACAGATGAGGGCCTTGCGGTAGCATTGCACCCTTTTTTTATACCCTTTAGACGTTCTTTATTGGGAGATTGGGTTGAGGTGTAATGACAAATTTTATAAAAATGACCTGTACCCTGCATTATACTTGGGCAGGGACACGGTTTTGTAGTACTAAACAATAAAAAAGAAACTAAAATGAATATATCAATGCCTTTACTATCAGTGCTTTTGGTGCTGGCCACCATAACCCCCTTTTTAATTCTAAACTATTCCGGTAAGGGGGAAGCTAAAATATTGATGAAGAAAGCGGAAGGTTTAACGAAAGAAATGAATCTTAAATTTAGTTTAAAGGAAAAGTGGGCCAATTCTTTTATAGGCCTGGACACGGAGCGTAATACCCTTGTTTTTTTAAAAATATTTGATGGGGTGGTGGCGACCGAAATAATAGATCTTGCTGCTGTAGAGAAATCCGAAATTGTAAAGAAAGACAAAGTAGTGCGGAATGCCAATGGCAAGGAAGTGGTCTTGGAGAAACTGGACCTGAAAATATCGTTTTTGGATACCGATAAACCGGATAAACTTTTTAATTTTTATGATCTGGAGGACGTTTATTTGGAGGACTATGAGCTTCGTCGGGCAGAAAAGTGGAACACTGCTATTGCCAATGCCTTGGCTCAATCATTAAACCGGGAGCAGGTGGCTTAGTTTTTTTTAATGTCTATTTGTAGCAGAAATGGCCAGAGCATTTGGAAGGCAATATCCTTCCAAGCGCCCTGGCCAATTTTGATACAGGCTGCCCAAACCATGGCCTTGGATTATTTACCCTCCCTTTTGGTCCATATTTCGTTTAGAGGGGCCCCTTTACTACTTTTGCCGCTATGGTGCCAATCCTTGCCCTTTAGCTCATAATTAAAAGATAAAGAAGCGCCTACTCTAGAATTATCCTTGGAAAAATAGGTGATATTCTCTGTGTACCTTCCATTGCTGGCATCATAAGTGCCTCCTCCGGTTCCCATAAAATCAAAAGATTTCGTATTGTAAGCAATCCATTGGAAATGGCCGTTTAGCAAAAATTTCATTGTTTTCCTAGGGCTGGAGGTATCCCGGCGCTCTAATCCTTCGCTGGTTGTCCTTCCGCTAAAAAGCCATTTTCCATCCAAATCCTGTGGAGTATTGC
>JBFHGV010000376.1:0-4357 GCA_041582955.1 Arenibacter sp. | reverse complement strand
CTGGTTGCAGTGGGATGTTTGGTAGATTCCTGTAGAAGCTGTAGTAACTGCAAGGATGATTTGGAGCAATATTGTCCCCAATGGGTAGGTACCTATGGGGGTTATGATAAACATTTGGATTCGCCTACCCATGGTGGTTATTCCGAAACTATTGTTGTAGATGAGGATTTTGTACTGCGTGTACCCGAAAATTTGGATAAGGCCGGTATAGCACCGGTATTGTGTGCCGGTATTACCACCTGGTCTCCCCTTAGACATTGGAAGGTTGGAAAAGGAAGCAAGGTGGCGGTAGTGGGCCTTGGTGGATTGGGACACATGGCCATTAAACTCGCAAATGCCCTTGGGGCAGAAGTGACCTTGTTCTCCAGGTCACCAAACAAAGTTGAAGACGGATTGGCCTTAGGCGCACATCAGGTAGTTATTTCCACAGATGAAGCGCAAATGGAAGGCGTTATGAACCATTTTGACCTTATTGTAGATACTGTGCCCTATGCACATGACTTAAATCCGTATATAGGCACACTGGGAACCAATGGTACCTTGGTTGTTGTTGGTTATTTGGGGCCATTGGATCCTATGCTTGTCACTGTCCCAATGATAATGGGACGTAGGGCAGTGGCAGGATCTTTAATTGGAGGGATTGCCGAAACCCAAGAGTTGTTGGATTTCTGTGGAAAACACACTATCACCTCGGATATTGAGATCATTAAAATCCAAGATATAAATGAAGCCTATGAACGTATGCTGAAGAGCGATGTGCATTATCGGTTTGTAATAGATATGAAATCGCTTAAGGATTAAAATTTTTGGTCGATTTATTTAAGGGTATTACAAGGAACCATGGATTTGTTGTAACTTAATGAAAATCATTTCCTTATGTTGTCATGAAAAATTCTCAAATTATTCTTTCAGTTTTATTCTGCACATTAATGGCCTGTAATTCGGGCGTCAAACAAAAAAAGGATGGTGCCCTGGCGGTCAGGGAAATTGCAAAGGTTGTAACCGCAGATATAGAGGCGGGTATTAAAGCCAATATTGCCAAAAAGGTGGAAGAAGGGGGCGGATATTTTAATATGACCACGGAAGAAGGTAAGGATCTACGGCTACAACTGGTACGCGTACATACCGAATACCTCTCCAACCTGGGGCCCAACCAACATTTTGCCTGTGTTGATCTGGCCGATATAAGTGGCGATGTATACGATGTGGATTTTTTCCTGGATGGGGATCCGGGGAGTATGAATGTTACCGAGACTACCTTGCACAAGCTCAACGGAAAACCTTTCTACACTTGGAAACAGCGTAAGAATAAGACCTGGTACAGGATACCCTTGGAAAATGCCTCTTCAGAGCTTTTGGGAGTCAAAGAAGGGGAAGATAGTTTTGAATTCCGTTATTTGGTTACCCTTCCGGAAATGAAGGAGTGGGGCAGGATCTGGATTCCCGTGCCCAAGACGGACCGATTTCAGACGGTAACCTTACGAGAAATAAAGGTACCAACGGAACATCAACTACTTCAGGAAAACTATTATGGCAATACTGTGCTGTATATGGAACTTTCCCCAGAACATAGTGGGGCGGAGGTTGAACTGGTTTACGATGTGATAAGACAGGAAAAAAAGCCCTATGAAGAGGAGACTTCGCCCAGCAGATATCTTGATGCCAATATCCTGACGCCCGTGGGAGACCGGTTTAAGATCCTGGCAGATTCCATTATAGCACTAAGAAGTAGCGAAGGAGGCATTATGGAGGCAAGGGCTTTGTACGACTACGTTATAGACAATATGCGTTATATAAAGGCAGGTACATATGGTACGGGAGATGCGACATACGCCTGTGATGCCCTAAGTGGCAATTGCACGGAATTCCATTCCCTGTTTATTTCCTTGGCCAGATCGGCCGGTATTCCGGCACGTTTTGCGGTAGGGGCTTCCATTCCTTCGGATAGAAACGAAGGGGGGATAGATGGTTATCATTGTTGGGCCGAGTTTTATGCAGAGGAAAAATGGTGGCCCGTAGATATTAGTGAGGCCAATAAATATACAGCGCTGTCTACCTACTACTTTGGACGGCATCCCGCCAATAGAATAGAATTTAGTAGGGGCCGGGACCTGCTATTGGAGCCTAGGCCCCAAATAGGGGCCATAAACTTTATGGCCTATCCGGTTATGGAAATAGGGCAAACCCCAGCTTACCCAAAAACATTTTTTTCATTTTTTAGGGAAAACTAATTAAGGTATTCTGATTTAGGTCTTGACCTATTCGGGAACGGAATCCTTTGGATGTTCCTCGCTTTTTGGATGTTCATCCCCATCTTTATTGGGATGTTCATCTGCATCACCAGCCTGATGTTCTTCGTGAATTTCACCTTCCTCCATCATTTGCTCTCCCTGCTGTTCTTTCGTATCCTCTTTTTTTGTTTCCCTGCAAGAGCTTAAGCTGGCCGTTGCCAGAAAACCAGATAAGAGGAGTATCAAACTAAAGTATTTCAATTCTTTTAATCGTTTCATAATAGCTATTGTTTTAAGATTTAAAATCAATGTAAAACGTATGCTAAATAATTGATAATCTTAAAGATACGATTTTTTAGGCTTAAGCTTTAGCATAAAAGGATATTTATGCCCAAGGAGGGGCAATAGATACATGAAGAGATGTATGTAAGTGCTTACCAAAAGAAAAGAGATGGTCATGGATAAAATCTCTTCTTTGTTATACCCTCTGGGATATAACTGCAAATTTTTGGGCGCTATTATATTGTGGCAGTGATTTTCGTTTGGGGCCTTTTATAGATAAGCCTTTAAAATTTTGTTCCGTGATTTGTTTTTTAGGATCCGAATTGCTTTTTCTCTAATTTGTCTAACCCGTTCCCTGGTTATACCAAAAAGTTCACCAATTTCCCTTAGATTCATAGGTGAACCCTTGCCAATTCCATAATAGAGGCTAATTATATTACGTTCCCTTTCTGGAAGTGTTTTTAATACTTGGACAATATCAGTTCTTAGGGAATCCTTCATCACCTGGGCATCTGGACTGTTAAAATCTGTAGATTTTATTACGTGGTACAAATTGGAAGTTTCCCCTTCTTCAAATGGGGCATCCATGGACAAATGTTTTCCGGAGTTTTTGATTGCAAGCTTAACCTGTGCTGGACTCATATCCAATTCCCTGGCAATTTCAACTGCCGTAGGAGGCCGTTGGTAGGCCTGTTCCAAATAGGAATATACCTTGTTTATTTTACTGATTTCCCCAATTTTATTCAAAGGCAATCGGATCATTCGGGACTGTTCGGACATAGCCTGTAATATGGATTGCCTAATCCACCAGACGGCATAGGAGATAAATTTAAAACCTCGGGTCTCGTCAAATCGTTGGGCCGCTTTTACCAATCCAATATTGCCCTCGTTTATCAGGTCCGAAAGTCGCAACCCATTACCTTGATATTGTTTTGCAGTGGAAACCACAAAGCGCAGATTGGCATTTACTAATGTATTGAGGGCAACTTGATCTCCTTTACGTATTCTTCTGGCCAGTTCCACTTCCTCCTCTGGGGTAATCATATCTATTTTTGATATTTCTTGAAAGTACTTTTCCAAGGATTTGGTGTCTCTGTTCGTAATTTGTTTGGTAATCTTAAGTTGCCTCATATTTATCTTATTTTTATTTTATCTTAAATAATATACATATATTTTGTGTAATTCCTAATAAATTATAAGTTATTTAATATTTTATTCAAAAATGCAGTAATGCAAACAATTTGTTTTTTGTTTAAAAGCAGTCTAGGTCATTATATGGTCCTCTTGGTGACCTAAGAAGCAGTGTGCTTCAAAGTAATTGTTATTGACGCCTACTGTCCCTAGCACAATAGTTTATTCCATTTTAAATGTAAATACATAGAATATTATCCTATTTCCCAATGTTCCTTTTATGGCTCATTAAAAATAATGACCCTTTAGCGCCAGCTTTCTTAGAAAGTGATTTTATTGCCAACAATACCTTATTAGCCCTATGCTAGTATGGAGTGATGGAATAATGGTAGTGGTCTTTTTAAGAAATAGCCTTTATATATAATTAATTATTTATCCCGGTTTTATCATTGACTTGGATCGCATAGGTTAAAATACTATAGGTATTCATCAAGAATAGTGGTACTACTTAGCGTACATACATTTATTTTTATCAATTCTAAAATTGATGTATAATTTGAAATGAGTACGACCTTAATCTGGTTGTAAACACAAATTAAGATATGCCAATCAGATTGGCGTAGACAAGTTTACATACGTTGGCTGAGGGCAGGGAAGTACAAGGGTTAAAAACAATAAATATTACTATATGAAAAAATTATTCTTAGGTTTAT
>JBFHGV010000375.1:0-4357 GCA_041582955.1 Arenibacter sp. | reverse complement strand
TGATTAGCCTTTATTACGGTACTATCGGTAAGTAAATAATTGATGAGGTTTTGGTTGCTGATCATTTTTGGCAGAACAACATTTTTGTCCTTGCCTTGTAGGATGGAGAGTATATAACTGGTGTCTACTTCTTTTTTTTGGGTAATAGACAGGAATAAATGGTAAAAAGAATGGTCCCAAATGGGCACTTTAAGTAGCAGGTTCGCTATTTCTAGACTTAAATCGGATACGGTTTGTGGGGAAAGATTTTCACGGCGCTTTGTATAGGTAAGGCGCAAATCTTTTTTCAACATAGGAGTTGGTTAAACAGGGAAGTTAAGGCACTGTACTTTTAGTTGATGCAATTACTCCTTAGAAGCCACGGCAACATAAATTTTGAAAAAAAGCATCAGAATTAGATATGTTCCCAAGGTTATTATATAGTTGTCCATGCGTTAAATATTTTAATTTTTCTAAATATAAATAAAAAAATGGTATTTCATCCACAAAGAGTAACGTTTTATCGATGAAATACCATTTTTTTAACAATTATTTTTGTTATGGTATTTTTTTGAGGTGTATTTTATGAATTTGTTAAACGTAAGGTAGTGAAATTCAATAGATTACTATTTTCTTAGGTTGTGGTAATTTTGTTAAACCTATGCGTTTTATCGATTCAATTTTTCGCTTTGCCGAATCTTATTGCATAAGTCTATATCCTTTACATCTAATTTTCAGCTTGTTTTATATTACTGCTTAGCGGGGAAACTTAAATCCATTGTTTAAGTTTTTCAGGAAGTTAAAAAGTAATATTTTTTGTGTCCTTTAATAAAAACATAGTAATTTTCCAATGCTAATTAAACAAGAAAATTCACTGTAGTACATGTCCACTATACCCATTGAAGTACAGTTGAGTACGCTTCCAGCCACTCCCGGGGTATATCAGTTTTATGATCAGGAAGATAGGATACTTTATGTAGGAAAAGCAAAAAATCTCAAAAAAAGGGTCTCGTCCTATTTTGTTAAAAAGCATGAGCACGGAAAGACCCGTGTGCTGGTTAAGAAAATAAGGTCTATTAAACACATAGTGGTGCCTACCGAGTCCGATGCACTGTTGTTGGAGAATAATCTAATTAAGAAATACCGGCCTAGGTACAATGTCCTGCTCAAGGACGACAAAACCTATCCGTGGATATGTATAAAAAATGAAAGGTTTCCAAGAATATTTCCTACCAGAAAATTGATCAAGGATGGGTCCGAATATTTTGGGCCTTATACTAGCATGAAGACTGTACACACCCTATTGGACTTAATTAGGAGTGTGTACCCCTTGCGTACCTGCAATTATGATCTTGCGCCAGACAAGGTTGATGCGGGCAAATTTAAAGTATGTCTGGAATATCACTTGGGTAACTGTAAGGGTCCTTGCGAGGGCTACCAGTCCCAACAGGATTACCATAGGCAGATCCAAGAGATAAGGGAAATTGTAAAAGGAAACTTTAAGTCGTCCCTTCATTATTTTAAAAGTCAGATGAAGGCCCTGGCACAGGAAATGAAATTTGAGGAGGCTCAGATGATCAAGGATAAGATAGAGGTTTTGGAAAACTATCAGGTAAAGACCACTATTGTCAATCCTAAAATAAACAACGTGGATGTGTTTACCATAATTTCCGACGATTCCTTTGCCTACGTTAATTTTTTACAACTGTCGCATGGGTCCATTATACGTTCCCATACCATGGAGATCAAGAAAAAATTGGAGGAAACGGATGAGGAACTGCTGCAATTGGCCATAACAGAGATTAGGCAGCGTTTTAATTCATTGTCTAAAGAGGTTTACCTTCCATTTGCCGTTGCCTTGGAGCCAAATATTAAAGTGGTTGTTCCCAAGCTGGGGGATAAGAAGAAAATATTGGATCTTTCGGAACGCAATGCCAAGTTTTTCAGACAGGATAGATTTAAGCAAATTAGGATAGTTGATCCGGATAGGCATACCAATAGGATCATGGCCCAGATGAAGACAGATTTGCGACTTTCCAGTGAGCCGAGGCATATAGAGTGTTTTGATAACTCCAACATACAAGGAAGCAATCCGGTGGCTGCCTGTGTTGTGTTCAGGGATGCTAAGCCGTCCAAAAAGGAATACAGGCATTTTAATATTAAGACAGTAGAGGGGCCAGATGACTTTGCTTCTATGGAAGAGGTGGTTTTTAGGCGCTATAAGCGACTCTTGCAGGAGGAGGAGCCCTTGCCTCAACTTATTGTCATAGATGGGGGAAAGGGTCAATTATCCTCGGCATTAAAAAGTTTGGATATATTGGGGTTAAGGGGGAAAATTGCGATAGTGGGAATAGCAAAAAGATTGGAAGAGATATATTTTCCAGAAGACCCAATACCCCTATATTTGGACAAAAAGTCCGAGACTTTAAAGATAATACAACAATTAAGGAATGAGGCCCATAGGTTTGGGATTACCTTTCATAGGAATAAGCGGAGCAAAGCTGCTATTAACTCGGAATTGGAGGCTATTGAGGGCATTGGAAAAAAAACCGTGGAGGAGTTGCTAAAAACCTACAAATCGGTCAAACGTATCAAAGAGGCCTCTGTAGAAAGTTTGGCCCAAACCATAGGAATGTCCAAAGCAAAGAAAATTTATGAAACCTTCCATTAAAGTCCTAATTTAACTGAATGCTACGATCGGTTGTTATATTTTGTCTGATTTTTACCTGCTATTTGTCCATGGCCCAGCAGCTGACAGATAAAAAGGACCTTAAGGTGGGGCTGGTACTCAGCGGTGGCGGGGCAAAGGGTTTGGCCCATATTGGCGCCCTTAAGGTAATTGAGGAGGCAGGGGTTAAGATCGATTATATAACCGGTACCAGTATGGGGGCCATTGTTGGGGCTTTATATGCTTCTGGCTATACTGCTGCGCAATTGGACTCTATTTTTAAAAACACGGATTTTGAAGACTTAATTCAGGACAATGTGCCTAGGAGTGCCAAAACTTTTTACGAGAAAGAGGATTCTGAAAGATATGCGCTGACCCTTCCATTTAACGATTTTAAGATATCCATTCCCCAAGCCCTATCAGGTGGACAAAGTATATATAATGAATTTGTAAGATTGCTGTATCATGTAAAGGATATCAATGACTTTAATAAGCTGCAGATTCCCTTTGCCTGTATTGCCACGGATGTTGAAACCGGGGACGAGGTGCTGTTGAACAAAGGCTACTTGCCAGAGTCCATTTTGGCCAGTGGTACCTTCCCATCTCTTTTTAGACCGGTGGAAATAAATGGTAGGGTCTTAATTGATGGGGGCGTGGTAAATAACTACCCCATCAAAGAGGTGAAAAGAATGGGGGCAGATATCGTAATTGGTGTTGACGTTCAGCATGGACTATCGGATAGGGAGGCTTTGCTCAGTGCTACGGAAATACTGCTGCAAATTAACAATTATAGGACAGTTAAGGATATGGAAAAAAAATCGGAGCAAACCGATATTTATATCACTCCGGATATAAAATCTTTTTCTGTTATCGATTTTGACCTAGGAGCAGAAATAATAAATAGGGGGGAGGTAGCGGCAAGGTCCAAAATGACGGAGCTTGCCAAATTGTCTACAAAAACGCAAGCTAAGAGGCCCGTGATCAGGGCGGCAAAGGTAAGGGATACCTTGATGATCAATGAATTGATGATCCAAGGTAATTACAGTTATTCCCGAGCCTATATCAGAGGTAAGTTGAGGTTTAATGTAGAGGATAAAATAACTTTCGAAAAACTACAGGAGGGGATAAACAACCTGTCGGCTACCGGTAATTTCAGCGCCATTAAGTATGAGCTGCTCCACAATGGGGACGGCGTAGGTTTGCTTCTGAACGTAAAGGAGAATCCGAATAAGACATTTATTAGGCTGGGGGTTCATTTTGATGATCTATACAAGAGTGCAGGCATGGTGAATATTACCAAAAAGAACTTTTTGATGGAGGATGATGTTGGTTCCCTGGACTTTATAATTGGCGATAATTTGCGGTACAATTTTGAGTACTATGTGGATAAGGGTTTTTATTGGAGTTTTGGAATAAATTCTAGATTGGACGACTTTAACAAGGAAGTGAATTTTGATTTGATAAGGTCTAATTTTGATGTAGGCAATAGTTCCAACATTAATACTATTACCCTAAGTGCTACCGACCTAACAAACCAGATGTATTTGCAGACGGTTTTACAGGAGGAATTTGCTTTCACCCTTGGATTGGAACACAAATTGTTGAAATACAGTACCAAGACCTTGGCGCAGGTAGATACGGTCTCCAACGCCTCCAATATCCCTAAAAAACGGACTTATTTTGAAAAAAGTAATTACTATAGCGCATATG
>JBFHGV010000374.1:0-4358 GCA_041582955.1 Arenibacter sp. | reverse complement strand
TTGGTTGTTTGCACTTAGTGTTCTCTTTATCAGTGTTTTGAGTGTTATTTTCTCCTTTCCGTTATAAGGGGGGTATGCCATTGCTTTTTTTGGCATGGAACTTATATTACGGTCTGTCATAGGTATTTTAATATATTTGATTGGATCTTCCAGAATTTTTATATTGGAAATATATCCTCTAAAAAATTGATATATATGTATTATTTGGGATTGGATATTGGCAGCTCTTCAATAAAAGTTGCCTTGGTAGAAGTGGCTACTGGAAAAAGTGTTGGGGTGGTGCAGGAGCCAGAAACAGAAATGGAAATGCTGGCCGCAAAAAATGGTTGGGCAGAACAGGACCCCAAGGACTGGTGGAAACATGTGTGCAACGGAATAAAAAATATTAAAGAAAAATTTGGCGTAGACCAATCCCAAATTAAGGGGATAGGTATTGCTTATCAGATGCACGGCTTGGTCTTGTTGGATAAGGAGGGAGAACCTGTAAGGAAATCTATTATCTGGTGCGATAGTAGGGCTGTGGAAATAGGAAATGACGCTTATTTCGCCATTGGTGAGGAAGAGTGCAAGTCGCATTTGCTAAATTCACCTGCCAACTTTACGGCGTCTAAATTAAAATGGGTCAAGGAGAACGAACCAGAGGTGTATCATAATGCAAAGACCATGATGCTGCCAGGAGATTATGTGGCCTATCGTTTTTCAAAGGTTATGAATACTACCATATCGGGCTTGTCAGAGGGTATCCTTTGGGATTTTAAACAAGATTCGGTTGCGGATATGCTTTTGGACCATTACGGAATTTCCAAGTCTTTTGTTCCTGATCTGGTGGCAACATTTGGCCTGCAGTCAAAGGTTGATGCCCAGGGAGCAAAAGAAAGTGGCTTGGCCGTAGGTACCCCTATATTTTATAGGGCGGGAGATCAGCCCAACAATGCCCTGGCCCTAAATGTTTTTAATCCTGGGGAAGTGGCCGCTACCGGGGGTACCTCGGGTGTGGTTTATGCTGTAACCAATACCTTATCTGGAAAGGAGAGTACTAGGGTAAATAATTTTGCACATGTCAACTACACCAAACAAACCCCAAGAATTGGAAAATTGTTAAATATTAATGGGGCAGGAATCCAGTATAGATGGCTATTGAACAATTTGGACGTTGGCTCCTATGAGGAAATGAACAATTTGGCTTCCCAAATTCCCGTAGGCTCGGATGGTGTTTGCCTTATTCCTTTTGGTAATGGGGCAGAACGAATGTTGAACAACAGGGATATAGGTACTAGATTGGTAAATGTAAACCTTAACAACCATACCAAGGCCCATATATGTAGGGCAGCCTTGGAAGGGATTGCTTTTTCCTTCGTATATGGAATGGAGATCTTAAAATTGGATGGTATTGGTATTGATGTTATGCGTGCAGGAAATGACAACCTGTTTAGGTCCGATATTTTCGCCAATACCATTGCTATCCTAATGTCTCAGGAAATTGAAATTTATAATACCACAGGGGCTGTTGGTGCCGCTCGTGCCGCGGGAATATTTGAGGGCGGTTTTGAAAAATTTGGAGCATATATAACGAACAATGATCATGTAAAGACCTTTAAACCATTAGGGGATAAGGAAAGCTATCTTAAGGCATATGAAAATTGGAAAAAGGAATTGGAACTAACTATAAATTAAACATAATAAACAAATGGCTTTAATAGGAAACAAAGAATACTTCAAGGGTATTGGGGAAATTAAATTTGAGGGAAAGGAATCGGATAACCCTCTAGCGTTTAAATACTATAATCCAGATCAGGTGGTTGCAGGAAAAACAATGCGGGAGCATTTTAAGTTTGCCATTGCTTACTGGCATACTTTCTGTGGACAGGGATCAGATCCTTTTGGGCCCGGTACCCAAAATTTTGAGTGGGACCAAGCCTCGGACCCAATCCAGGCAGCCAAGGATAAGGCCGATGCCGCTTTTGAGTTCATCAGCAAAATGGGTTTTGATTATTTTTGCTTTCACGATTTTGATCTGGTACAGGAAGCCGGTTCTTTTGCCGAGTCGGAAAAACGCCTTGCTACTATAACGGACTATATTAAGGAAAAGAAGGCCGAATCGGGTATTAAATTGCTCTGGGGAACGGCCAATTGCTTCTCCAATCCGCGCTATATGAATGGAGCGGCTACCAATCCTGATTTTAATGTGTTGGCCCGTGCAGGCGGTCAAATAAAATTGGCATTGGATGCCACTATGGCCCTAGATGGCGAAAACTACGTTTTCTGGGGAGGACGGGAAGGCTATATGTCCCTGTTGAATACAGATATGGGAAGGGAATTGGATCATATGGCTCAATTTTTGGCCACGGCCAGGGATTATGCCAGAGGGCAAGGGTTTAAAGGGACATTCTTTATAGAGCCCAAGCCTATGGAGCCCACCAAACACCAGTACGATTTTGATACGGCAACGGCCATAGGGTTTTTGCGTGAATATGGTCTGGAAAAGGATTTTAAAATTAATATTGAAGTAAATCACGCTACCTTGGCACAGCACACTTTTCAACATGAACTGGCTGTAGCTGCCAAAGCCGGAATGCTAGGAAGTATAGATGCCAATAGGGGAGATTATCAGAATGGATGGGATACGGACCAGTTTCCAAATAATATCCAAGAAACCACTGAAGCCATGTTGGTATTCCTAAAAGCTGGCGGACTCCAAGGAGGAGGCGTGAATTTTGATGCCAAAATTAGAAGGAACTCTACAGATTTGGACGATGTCTTCCATGCCCACATTGGAGGAGCCGATACCTTTGCCAGAGCCTTGCTAACAGCCGACAAGATTATTTCGTCCTCTGCCTATGAAAAAATGGTACAGGAAAGATATAGTTCTTTTGATTCCGGTAAAGGGAAAGACTTTGAGAACGGAAAACTCAATTTGGAGGATCTGTATAAAATAGCGCAGGAAAATGGGGAGTTGAAACTTCAGAGCGGGAAACAGGAGCTGTTCGAAAATATCATTAACCAATATATTTAGTGCTTACAAAATGACCGCCATGGTATCATAGCACAAAAAATATTTTTAACTTACGGACTTCTATTGTTAGAGGGCCAAAGGATTTTGCCAGCAGGCCATGTCCCTGTCCGAAAAGGAACAGGAATGTGGCCTGCTTTGTTCTATCCGTCATGCTGCCTCTAATTGGGTAAAATAGATACCTATGAAGAAAATAACGTTAAAAGAGATTGCCCAGCACTTTAGTGTTTCCGTATCTACCGTGTCCAAGGCTATCAACGATAGCCATGAGATTAGTGAGGAGCTAAAGCTCAAAATTCAGAAGTTCGCCAAAGAGAATAAATACAGACCCAATAAGGTTGCCTTAAGCCTGTTGCAAAGGAAGACCAAAACCATTGGGGTAGTAGTTCCCAATATTTTAAATTATTTTTTTACCCAGGTATTTTCTGGGATAGAGAAAATTGCCAATGAACACGGCTATAATCTGCTTAGCTGTATCAGTGATGAATCCTATGATAAGGAGGTGGCAACCCTGGAATTTTTGGGTGGGGGAACCGTGGACGGACTCATAGTGTCCATGGCAGAGGAAACTCAGTTTAAAAGGGAACTGGGGCATTTTCAGCATATTTTGGACGAACAGGTACCCTTGGTCATGTTCGATAGGGTTGCAGATGATATTTTATGTGATAAGGTTATTGTAGACGATTTTGAGGCCGGATATAAAACAACCAAGTATTTACTTAACTTGGGGTGCAAGACCGTTGCTGTGGTTACCGGTATTGATCATAGCAGTGTAGGGAGGCTAAGGGTAGAGGGTTATAAAAAGGCCCTGGAAGAAGCCGGTATTCCCTATGACGACAAACTAATACTTAGGATAGGGAAGAATGATGACCTGGAGATCCTTATCACTTTTTTGATAAACTATAATTCCATGGACGGTATTATGGCCTTGGATGAAATTACGGCCGTTGAAGTCCTAAAACTAATAAAAGCAAGGGGCTATAGGGTGCCCGAAGATATTTCGGTAGTTGGTTTTACCAATGGCACCTTATCGCGATATGTAACACCGGCCCTTACGGCAGTGAGTCAACACGGAACCTATATTGGTGAAACGGCGGCGAAAATACTTATAGATAGAATTGAGGGCAGAGCGCCACAAGAGTGTACCACCAAGGTTATCAAGACTAGCCTAATAGTGCGCGATTCTACCAAAAAGGTTTAAAGGAGGCCCTACCGCTGCTTAATCAACGGGGGTGAGCCTCTCCTGTACTACAGCGGTCATATAGGTCACTTCCTGGAGCGCTTTTTTGGTAAAATCAAATAAGCTAAGACAACGGTCCAAGTTTTGATTTTCGTAAGATACCTTGTA
>JBFHGV010000373.1:0-4371 GCA_041582955.1 Arenibacter sp. | reverse complement strand
TATGAGGATATAGTACAACAATTAGATTTGTCCTTTAATCAAAAAATAAACTTTCAACTGGCCGAGGATGCTCAGCAATTGGAAGAAGTGGTTGTTACCGAAGATGTTGAAAAACTAAACATCAGAAAGCCACAGATGAGCGTTAACACCCTTTCGGCAGAAACCATTAAAAATATACCTGTCATCCTTGGCGAAGCCGATATCATAAAATCCATTTTACTATTACCTGGCGTTAGCAATGCAGGTGAGGGGTCTTCGGGCTTTAATGTTAGGGGGGGTGCCGCTGACCAAAACCTCATTCTATTGGATGAGGCTACCATTTTTAATTCGTCCCACCTCTTTGGATTTTTTTCGGTCTTTAATCCAGATGCCATTAAAGATGTTAAATTATACAAGGGAGGTATTCCCTCACGATATGGAGGGCGACTGTCTTCCGTTTTGGAAATATTTCAAAAAGAAGGGAATAGCAAAAATTTAAAAGTAAATGGGGGTATTGGTGCGGTTGCCAGTAGACTATTGGTAGAAGGCCCTATAATTAAGGACCAAGCAGCTTTTCTAATAGGCGGTAGGGCATCCTATGCCCATTTGTTCCTCCCTCTTTTTGATGTGGATAATACAGCCTATTTCTATGACCTAAATACCAAATTGAATTTTAAATTAAACGAGTACAACAATATTTACCTGTCCGGATATTTTGGTAGGGATGTATTTGGTATTAGTGACAGTTTTGTGAATATTTATGGCAATGCCGTGATTAATTTCAGATGGAACCATCTATTTTCCGATAAGCTATTCTCTAACTTATCCCTAATATACTCGGACTACTATTATGGCCTAAAATTGGACTTTGTAGGGTTTAAATGGAATTCAGGAATTCAGAACTTCAACCTAAAATATGACTTCAAGCATTATCTAAGCAATAGTTTTCAGCTAAATTACGGTGTAAACAATATATACTACCAGTTTAATCCTGGTAAGATAGAACCCAGTGACACAGATTCCGGGATTATTGAAGACCAATTAATTCAAAAATACGCCAATGAACTGGCTGCCTATGTAGATATAGAACAGGAGGTTACGGAAAAACTGAGCTTACAATACGGCTTGCGACTTAGTAATTTTGTACGTCTGGGACAAGATGAGCTAAATGTATATCAGAATAACAATCCTGTATATTTTGACCCTTTCCTACAAATCTATAAAGAAGCCGAACCTATTGATATTGAAAGACCTAAACGAAAGGATCAACTGGCCTCATTTACCAATTTGGAACCACGAGTGGCAATGGCCTATACTTTTGACCCTGATAACTCCGTAAAGGCCAGTTATACCAGGTTGGCCCAATATTTACATCTACTTTCCAATACTAGCTCCCCAACACCCTTGGATGTTTGGACCCCTAGTGGACCTTTTATTAAACCACAACTTTTGGATCAGTATGCCCTGGGGTATTTTAGGAATTTAAGAAATGGGGAATATTCAATGGAGACCGAAGTTTTTTATAAGGACATTCAAAACCGGATCGACTATATAGACGGTGCCAATTTAATTGCCAATGACGCTATTGAGCAGGTTATATTAAACGGACAGGCACGGGCCTATGGTTTAGAGCTGCTTGTAAAAAAAAATGAAGGAAGAGTTCAAGGTTGGCTGGCCTACACCCTTTCCAAGTCGGAACAAAGAACTCCTGGGAGAAACACCACAGAACCCGGTATAAATGCTGGGGCATGGTACAATACTCCCTATGATAAAACCCATGACCTATCTCTGTATCTCAATTATAAATTAAGTGAAAAGTGGAGTTTTAATAGTAATTTTGTTTTTCAAACAGGACAACCTACGAATTATCCAATTGGTCAATTTGAATTTCAAAATCTAGCCGTACCGTATTACGGTCAAAGAAATGAACAGCGACTTCCCGCTTACCACCGAATTGATATTTCGGCTACTTTAAACCCCAGAAAAAATAAAGGAAGAAAGCTTAAGTCTGAATGGGTTTTTAGTATATATAATTTATATAACAGAAGAAATGCCGCTTCCATAGGGTTTAGCCGCAATGGAGACACAGGTGCAAATGAAGCCGTTAGAACCTCAATTTTTGGTCTAGTGCCCTCAGCCACCTACAATATAAAATTTTAGTACCATGAGGAAGATTATTTATTATATCGTTTTTCTTATTAGCTTTAGCTGCCAGGATGTTATTGATGTGGATCTTCCAACCGATGAACCTAGACTGGTAATTGATGCTCTGATCAAAATTGATGATATTCACAGTCCAACCGCATTGGTACAAGTAAGAGCCAGTCTCAGTAGTTCCTTTTTTGACTCAGTTTCGCCCGCACAGTTGGAGGAAATTACGATCAAAAACACTACTACCAGTACAACTTTAACATTGCAGGAATCCATTCCAGGTACCGGGCTGTACCAGAATGAATGGGAAATGGAACAATTGACCCAAGGGGATTTGGAACTAAACATAAAACATGAAGATCAGATCTATCTTGCCAAAACTACCTTTGTACCAACAGTACCTATAGACCAATTAGAGCAGGGAAGCACTACCCTTTTTGGCGAGGAGGAGACCGAAGTAATTGTATCCTTTACAGATGAAGGCAATAGGGACGACTTTTATCTCTTCGATTTTGATTTTGGTGAATATTTGGTTACTGAAGATGAATTTTATCAGGGACAGCAGTTCGAATTTTCCTTTTTTTACGATAGCAAATTGGATGATGAAAGACTGGTAACCATAAGCATTTATGGTGTGGATCAGGATTTCTATAATTACATGAACCAATTAATCTTTCAAAGCGGACCTGATACGGGTCCTTTTAGTAGCCCTGCTACCACGGTTAAAGGAAATATAATTAATATTACCAACAATACGGATAGCCCTAACGTGGATAACACTAATTTTGCCTTAGGATATTTTGCGGTATGCCAAACATTTTCCGATAGCTTATTAATTAAAAAATAACCAACCTACTTAGGGTAACATCAAAAGAGTAACACCATGAGAACAAATAAGGACCTCCTATTAAAAGGTTTAAAATTTCTAGCCTACACAGTAGGACTAATGTTTACCGCTCCAATAGTGATCTACCAGGCCTTTAAAAATGAGGGGCATCCTTTATACTGGCCGGTCTTGGTAACCGGTTTAATATTGGCGGTAGCTGCCATAAGCTTAGGTTTCTATGGAATAAAGTTATTAATGGACGCCCTATTCAATAAGGACCAATAGAAAAACAATTAGCAATTTAACAGCTCGCCTAAACATGCCCACTTAGACGTAGGTAGAATATGCAAGCCAAGTTCAATAGAACTGCTTTAATCTATCCGAAGGCCTTACCCAAAGCATTTTAGACATTCACCAAATATCTCCTTGGAACTATATGTTCTTTTCCAGAACAAAATTGGTTATTTTAGTGCATAAAAAACATTTTAATGACTTTATTTGTTGATATGGACGAGGTGTTTGCCGATGCGTATAATGCACATATAACACTTTACAATGCAGAATTTAACGAAAATCTTACAGAACTAGATTGTATGGGTAGGGAGGTTTGGCAATGCGTTCCAGAAGAGCGACAATCCAGTGTAAGAAACCACGCCAGGACAGACGGCTTCTTTCGCTCTCTGGAGCCTATCAAGGACAGCAAGGAGGTTTTAAAGAAACTTTCCCAAAAGTACGATCTATATGTAGCTTCAGCCGCCATGGAATACCCCAATTCATTGCGGGAAAAAAGTGATTGGCTAGATGAGCATTTTCCATTCATCCATTGGAGAAATCGGATTTTGTGTGGAAGCAAGCACATACTCCATGGCGATATTCTAATAGATGACCGCAGTTATAATTTGGAACACTTCAAAGGAAGAAAAATATTATTCACCTCTCCCCATAATATACATATTACAGGATATGAGCGTGCCAATAATTGGAAGGAGGTTGCCAGTTTATTACTGTGATTGAAAAAAGAGATCAATGTACCAATTTAAAAATTTGGTGATTTGCTAATTTGCTGATTTGAAAATAAAACGGTGAAACAATGTTTTAATGTACCAATTGATCAATGTATCAATTTGAAAAGTTGGTAATGAGCCGATCTAGGGCACAGGATGTGGCAAGACTAAAATTGGCATAGTGGTACAACGAAGTAGAAAACCCAAATTTCAAGTAGTTCAATAGCATTGCAAGGTCCATACAAATCCATTACAAACCGATCCTGAGTTATTTTATAAACAGGAGCACCAACGCATCGGCGGAATCCTTCAACGCAAAAATAAAAGCTTTAAGGGCCCAGTTTAGAGGTGTGAAGAATGTAGAATTCTTCCTTTATAGATTAACCACAATATTTGCATAAACACAACAAT
>JBFHGV010000372.1:0-4393 GCA_041582955.1 Arenibacter sp. | reverse complement strand
TACCGCAATTAACTCAAACTAACTCAACTTTACAAAGATTATACGATTTATTGTTCTCTGTATTAATACCCTGGATTTTGTTGTAAATTGGGATTTACGTCCATTTCGGATTGAGGAAATGGCCATAAATAATGTTTTGCTGGATTAAAAACACGTGGTACACCACTATCAGGCTCAACCAGGGTATTCAGGTAGGTCTCGGCCAATTTCCATCGTTTGACATCTCCAAATCTTCGTCCTTCCAAGGCAAATTCGACCCTTCTCTCATTCCAAATGCGAGCCCTCATTTCGTCTTTTGTCAATCCCGCTGGGAGCGGTGGCATCTCAATTCCTACCCTTCCACGTACGGCATTTACCGCATCATACACTGCTGTAGTAGGGCCACTAATTTCATTTGTTGCTTCAGCGAAATTCAACAATACCTCCGCATATCTTATTAAGATCCAATCCTGCTCACTTAAAGTAGAATAATCTACCGGAAGTTCTTCAACATCCGCTCCCTTTGTAGGCATATAACCGGTAGAAGAAGGTGTATTATATGCATAAGGGACAACCTCTCCCGATGCTTTAATGGCCGGATCCTCAAATGGTTTTAGGGTGAGTTCCAGTCGTGGATCACGATTTAATTTATAATTGGCAGGGTCGTATCGGGGAGATTCAGAAATCGGTAGACCATCCGTGCATTCAAATGCATCCCTTAATTCCTCACGAGGATGCCAAGCTCCCCACCATTCCATTTGAATATCTTGTTGGCTAGAATTATCAGGATTAAGATATCTGGTTGAAAACATAATCTCAGGATTGGCATCTTGTCCATACACCAAGAACATATTCTTAAAATCATCAGATAGACTAAATTTCCCATCGGTCATAACCTGATTTGCAGCTGCTGCCGCACCGGACCAATCGCCTTGAAAAAGCAACACTCTCGATTTAAGGGCCAAAGCAGAACCTTTTACGGCATGTCCGGTACTACTATAATCAGTATTGGGAAGTTGGGTGATAGCAACATCCAAATCCTCAATTACTTGGGCGATTACCTCTGCCTTTGAACTTTGCGCTACTTTAGCCTCCTCTATGTTTTCAAAAGGTTCGGTATATAATGGGACCCCACCATAATAATCGGTCAAGGTAAAATAAAACAATGCTCTTAAAAACAATACTTCACCCTTATATGTATTTATTGTAGCGGCTGGGATAGGGGTCTTGTCAATATTGGCTAAGAAAAAATTACATGAAGCAATTCCCCTATAACAATCGGTATAGACAGATGAAATAAGCCCTCCCGAAGTAGCCTCTATAAGACCCAATGCCATATTTTGTGCATTGCCGTCACCTCTGCTGGCTTCCCCCCCAAGTACATCAAAACTCAGACTGTGAAAATTGAAAGTATTGGAATTCAGCCTCGAATAACAACCGGCCAAGGCCATGTCGGCATCGTTTTGTGTATTCCAGAACGTAGGACTGGATATTTCCGTCAAAGGGTTTTTATCCAAAAAATCATTCTTGCATGAAAGTGTAAAAAGTGTTAATAGGAAAATTGAGGCACTAATAACCTTTTCCTTATTTATATATATCTTCATTTTATTATTTTTTAAGATTAGATTTTCAATTTAACACCCAAAGTATACGTTGTTAGCTGAGGATACGCCGTAAACCAGCCCGTATTAGCTTTTTCCGGATCAGATCCCGGCCATTTGGTAACAGTAAATAAATTGTCGCCGGACATATAGATATTAAGGCCTTGTAATCCAATCGTTTTACATATTTCTGTAGGTACATTATAACCAATGGACAAGTTCTTCAATCTAAAATAGGACGAATCCAACAACCAATATGTGTTTGGTGTTCCTGTGACTGGTCCGTACCCCGTAACAAACATGGCGGGATGAGAATTTGTAGAACCTTCCCCTGTCCATCTATTGTTCACAAAATCAACGGTTGGGGGCGATCCCTGCATATATGGCGTAAGGCCCCATGCCAAGGTCTGCACATGTGCTTTGGATCCTTCGACTCCTTGAAAAAATAAGGACAAATCAAAGTTTTTATAAGAAAGATCTAGTGTACCCCCATAAAAGAACTTGGGGTATGCTCCTTCTATTACGACCCTGTCGTCGGCATTTATGGTTCCATCCCCGTTTGCATCTTTAAATTTAAGGTCTCCCGGTTTTGGATTGAAAGGATGTACTGGAGCAGCATCAATTTCGGCCTGGTTTTGAAATATTCCGTCGAATTCCACCAAATAATGGGAGTTAAAAGGAAGTCCTATCTGAGTAGTGGTATTGCCATAGGTCGGAGACAATATTTCCAACACTTCATTTTTGTAACTTGAATAGTTAATACTGGCGTTATAAGAGAAATCACCAAAATTTTTCTGACTACCGACCACTAGATCAATACCTGTATTCTTCATTTTACCGAAGTTCACAGTTGGTGCTGACAGACCTATACTGGCTGGCACAGGAATTTGATAAAGGATATCATCGGTAACTTTGTCATACCAGTCGAAAGTAAAGCTAAACAAACCATTAAGCATGCTAAAATCAACCCCAATATCAGTCATGGTAGTAGTTTCCCATTTAAGATTACGATCCACCATTCGGTTTTGAATTACCCCTGGTTCTGAGGATATAAAAGGGTAAGAAGTGGTAGATAAAACTTCTTGATAAGGATAAAGTCCAACATTTTGGTTCCCCAATTGACCCCAGGAAGACCTGATTTTTAAATTGTCCAACCAATCCACATTGTCCATGAAGGCTTCTTCCGAAACCCTCCATCCAGCAGAAAGGGAAGGAAAGAATCCCCATCGTGTGTCCGGTGAAATTCTAGAAGTTCCGTCATATCTAGCATTGGCCTCAAGTAAATATTTGCCTTGATAATCATAATTAATTCGCCCAAAATATGATTGTATTGCCCATTCCGTTGCACCACCACCTGTAGATTGACCATTGGAAGCTCCCGCGTCCAATTCCTTTAGATCGTTGGTCGGAAAATTAATTCTCTTACCACGTAGATATCTGTCTTTAAAGCCTTCTTGATTATAACCTGCCAAGACGTTAATGTTGTGATCTCCCATGGTCTTGGTAAAATTTAAGGTCGAATAAAATGTAGATAACTTGCTAGTAGTCCACCTATCCTCCACCCCCAAGCGCCAAGTGGCGTTGTTATGGGCATACGCACCATCTTTGAAGTAATAGTTGTCCACCGCATGCTCGTGATTCTTATACTGATTATTATCAATGGTAAGTGCATACTTGGAATTCCAAGTCAAATCTTTAGTTAGATTAATCTCACTGTAAAATTGGGGTAAAATATTGTACCGAGTCTCTGTCATAAGACCACTCGCGTCTTGCGCATCAGGGTTTCTAACCGTCCATTCAGCAATATCTGAACTATATCGGGCTACATAACCAGTACTTCCATCCGGCAAGGTCATGGTTGGGGTATAATTAGGTGCGGCACCATAAATGGCCAATATTTGATAGTCCACATTATTGTCCCAGTTACTTCTTGTTATATCCTTGTTTACAAATTGAATGTCCCCCCCGATTTTTATCCAGTCATTCAATCTTGAATCGACTGTAACTCGTCCGTTGAATTTTTGATATTCGTAATTACTTGTTATACCGGGTTGGTCAAGATATCCAATGGAAGCACTAAAAACCGTATTTTCATTTCCCCCACTTATTCTAAATGACTGGTTGTGTGCAATTGCAGTATTAAAAGTATGGTCGATCCAGTTGAAATTGGGATAATTTACCGGATCGTTAGGATTAGTTCTAAAGCCATCTATTTCGGCTTGTGTAAAATGCGGAGCTTGACCATTTCTTGCCCTAGCTTCGTTCCAAAATTGCATATAGTCTGCTGAATTATACAACAAATCCGGTAACCTACTAGCGCTCTGTGCCTGAATATTCCCATGATAGTCAATAACAAGACTACCTGCCTTACCTTGCTTTGTGGTAATAAGAATAACCCCATTAGCCGCACGGGCTCCATAAATGGCGCTTGAAGCGGCATCCTTTAAAACAGAAACAGACTCTATATCATTTGGGTCAAGATTGGTCATATCACCACTAATGCCGTTTATTAACACCAAAGGATTGCTCCCTGCACCACTAAATGTTCCTACGCCCCTTATCCGCAACGTATTTCCTTCATCTCCAGGTTTACCTGAAGAAGATGAAACTTGAAGTCCCGGAACTCTACCCTGGAGTAAATTCTCAACATTCGCCGAAGGCCTTTGTATAAGTTGCTCAGAGGTAACTGTTGCCACAGAACCTGTAAGGTTTTCCTTTTTCTGAGTTCCATAGCCTACCACTACCACTTCTTCCAAACCAGCGGCATCCTCGTCCATACTAATTGCAATGTTAGTCTGCCCACTAAGTGGTAC
>JBFHGV010000371.1:0-4414 GCA_041582955.1 Arenibacter sp. | reverse complement strand
CTATTTCCCCAATATCACCGGTATGGAAATAGCCGTCTTTTATTACTTCACTGGTTTTTTCTTCATCCTTGTAATATCCCATCATTACTTGTGGCCCTTTAACACATATTTCACCGTCATCGGCAATTTTGACCTCCGTATTATTCAGCAGTTTCCCCACGGTACCAATCCTAAACCCACCATTCCTCATATCATTAACAGAAACTACTGGTGAAGTTTCGGTAAGGCCATAGCCCTCCATGACACCTAGTTCGGCCGCGTTAAAAATACGGGCCAAACGGGGTTGTAGGGCTGCACTACCTGAGGCAATAAGAGATAGATTGCCCCCTAAACCTTCTTTCCATTTACTGAATATCAATTTCCTTGCAAGGGCCAATTTTTGTTCATACCACCAACCATTCTGGCCGTAAGGTTCATATTGCAATCCCACTTCAACAGCCCAGAAGAATAAATTCTTTTTTATTCCGGTCAATGCTGCTCCCTTGGCAATAATCTTATCGTATACTTTTTCCAAAAGCCTTGGTACGGCTGTCATAACATGGGGAGCGCATTCCTTAATATTTTCACTAATCTTGTCCATAGACTCTGCATAGTGAATACTTACCCCAGCATAGAGGTATAGATATATTAGCATTCTTTCATATATATGACATACAGGCAAAAAGCTTAAACAAGTGGTATTACCGTGCTCAATAGGCAATCGATTTACACTTTCCATAACATTGCTTACCACATTATTGTGGCTCAACATCACCCCTTTTGGTCTACCTGTGGTACCAGAGGTATAAATTAAGGTGGCCAAATCCCCTGGTTCAACCCTCTTTTTTAGTTGTTCTACCTCTTCTTGATTGGAAGGATCCTTGCCCAGTTCCAGTATTTCCCTCCAATTTTTACAATTGTCCAATTCATCAAAGGAATATACATCCTTCAAATGTGGTGTATTGGCTTTTACTGCACTTACCTTTTCATAAACCTCATTACAGGAGACAAAGCAAAAGGTGGCCTCGGAATGATTTAGCACATATTCATAGTCCTCTTCGGAAATGGTTGGATAAATGGGTACGTTCTGGGCTCCCAGTTGAAGTATACCTATGTCCATGATGTTCCACTCCGTACGATTGGTCATGGAAATTAGTGCAATTTTATCATGGGGCTTAACCCCTAAGCGAAGTAACGCCCTGCTAATGGCATTGACCTTGTCTACTAATTCTTGTGTAGAGGTAGCAACCCACTCGCCGTTATACTTGGTGACGAGTGATTTTTCTAAATTGAATTTCTCTAATTGATAATAAGGAAAATCAAAAAGCCGAGTAATTTTTTGCATATGTTCTTAACTGTTCGTCTTCGCAAATTAAGAAAAGGGAACGGTATTTTAAAATCACATTCGTATAAATGATACAAAAAAAATGTGAGGTCTATATTTTTTACCCCAATAAAAAGGAAAAATTGAAATCTAAGCCATTAATTTAGCCTTATATGCCGGTACAATATTGTCTTCCCCATAGGCTTTTTCGTTCTCAACTGTCGTTAAGAACCATTATATGTATTGCTGTTATTATTCTTCTCTAGAATGGTCCTCATTTAGCGTACAACGCCCCACTTAGGACCCCATTTTTATGTTGTTTATATAATTTCTAGGGTTACTTAGCTAAGATTTATAGGTAAAAATGCTCAAAATGATTAAGTTCAATGTTTCAACTAAATTTACGATAATGGTATGGGTACGCCTTGTAGTGAAACAGGTGGCAAACATGCTATTTACATTCAATTATTAACACAAACAAACTAAACGAATGAAAAAAATTCTGGCAACAGTAGTAACCGTCCTTACTATGATTTCCTGTGCGGAAAAATCCAAGATTCCAGTTTACGCATGGACAGGTGGTCCTGGCAAAGCCAGTGATCAGGAAATTTTGGAAAAATTTAAAGATTACAAAGAAAAAGGAATTGATGGTCTAATGTACAATGGGGGCCATGACCCAGAAACCTACAGACGGGTAGGTAAATTGGCAAAGGATGCTGGGATGGAGTTTCATACCTGGGTGCCAACAATGGTACAAGGTAAAAATCCAAAACTAAGCAAAGATCTCTATGCCGTTAATAGAAGGGGAGAGTCTACCTTGGACAAGCCCGCCTATGTTTCCTATTACAATTTTCTTTGCCCTAATAGAGAGGGAACCTTTGACTTTTTGGCAGAATTGTACGGGAATATTGCCGAGGTAGAAGAGGTAGACGGAATCCATTTGGACTATATCCGTTTTCCGGATGTGATCTTGGCCGAAGGCCTATGGGATAAGTATGGACTTACCATGCACGAGGAATACGATGTGGCCGATTACTGCTACTGTGACAAATGTGTGTCCGATTTCAAGGAAAAGTCGGGAATCAACATCAAGGAAGTGGAAGACCCTTCCCAAATACAGGAATGGAAACAATTTAGATATGATTTAATTACCAATGTAGTAAACCGTTTGGCCAAAATAGTTCATGAAAAGGGCAAAGAAATAAACGCTGCTGTATTTCCCGGACCTAGCAACGCCATGAAAATGGTGCGCCAAGAATGGAACAAATGGGATTTGGATGCCTTTTACCCTATGAACTATAACGATTTTTACTTAAAAGGTCCAGAATGGGTAGGGGAAATTACCAAAGAAGAGGTGTCCTCGGTTAATGGTGAAAAGCCTATTTATAGCGGACTTTTTATTTGTCCCAATCCCGAAAACAAAACAGAAGAGAATGATCCCGAGAATCACGGACTTTTACCTTCGGAAATAGAGATTGCCATTAGAACATCTATGGAGAGTGGTGCTGCAGGCATTTGCCTATTTACTCCGGAAAGAATGAAACCAGAACACTGGGAAGCCTTCGACAAGGCCATCCATGCGGATTATTCCAAAAAATAATGGACCAAGCCCTTTTGGTCCTTTCCTTAACATTTGAGGGATGGACTAAAAATTAATTCCAATAAAAAAGCCGTTGTTCCTATAAATTTGGGAACAACGGCTTTTTTTATGACCTCCAAATGAAGGAGGTAAGATAAATTTAAACTATTATCATTTTCTATCCTGAAGCCATTTACGGGCATTGATGAAAGCTTCCAACCACGGTGTAACGGCATCCTTTCTTCCGGCAGGATAATGAGCCCAGTTCCATTGAAAAATGGACCTTTCTATATGGGGCATGGTCACCAAATGCCTACCAGAAGGGTCACACAACATGGCGGTATTAAAATCACTGCCGTTAGGATTGGCAGGATAACCTTCATAACCATAATTGGCTACAATATTATACTTATCGCGTGATAACGGTAATTTAAATTTTCCTTCCCCATGGGAAATCCAGACTCCTAGGGTAGTACCTTCCAAACTGGAAAGCATTACAGAGTTGTTTTTCTGTATAGCCACTGAGGTAAACCCACTTTCGTGTTTATGGGAATCGTTATAGGTCATTTTGCCGTGTTCTGCATGCTCCGGATTAATCAATTCCAATTCCATAAATAATTGACAACCGTTACAAATACCTATAGACAGCGTATCGGGTCTTGCAAAAAACTTCTTTAGGGCCAGATTTGCCTTTTCGTTGTACTTAAAGGCTCCTGCCCATCCTTTGGCGCTACCCAAGACATCTGAATTGGAGAAACCGCCTACTGCACCAATAAACTGAATATCTTCCAAGGTTTCCCTTCCGGAAATTAAATCGGTCATATGTACGTCCTTTACCTCAAAACCGGCAAGGTACATGGCATTTGCCATTTCACGTTCAGAATTACTGCCTTTTTCCCTTAGGATTGCCGCTTTTGGTCTAGCAGCAGGTTTACTTGGCAATGTACCGTCAAAATTTCTTGGAAAGATATAGCGCAAAGGTTGCTGCTTATAATTGTTATACCTGTCCTTGGCCAAGTCATTGGCGGTTTGTTGCCTATCCAAGAGGTAAGAAGTCTTAAACCATGTATCGCGCAGGGATTCTACGTTCAATCCCATTTCCATACCCTGGTTTTTAATGCTCAAGGTGGCATTTTCACTTACCGACCCAATTTTATAAAAATCGATACCGCTATCTGCCAATGTCTTTTCTACCGTGCTATCTTTTGCCTGAAAAACAATTCCTGCATTTTCCGAGAACAACAATTTTATGCTATCTGCCTCCCCTATGTCACTCAGGTCTAAATTGGCCCCTAAATTAAGATCGGCAAAGCAAAGCTCCAAAAGGGTGGTGATTAATCCCCCGGAAGCCACATCATGGCCAGCAACAATCTTTCCTTCAAGAATTAATCCCTGCAAGGTATTGAACACCGCCTTAAAGTTAGAGGCATCCTTTATACTCGGTGCTTCATCCCCAATTGTATTTAAAACTTGGGCAAATGAAGATCCCCCCAATTTATACGTATCCTGGGATAGGTTAATGTAGTAAATGT
>JBFHGV010000370.1:0-4419 GCA_041582955.1 Arenibacter sp. | reverse complement strand
AGAGATCCAGCAAGTCTTCATATGGACCATAATGTTAAACATTGAGCAATAAGGCTTCCGTATAAATCGGGTAGCTGTGCTAATATTTATTGAATAATGGGGACCACCCATAGTATTTGCAAATTGTCCCCCAAACTGTCATTGGCGTTGCTATGCCATACGTAACAATGATTTGATATATTGAAAAAAAAGCTGGGGAATTCCCCAGCTTGCTTCTATTTGCACATTATAACTATTAATACTGAAACAAAACAATTAGAGTTTAACAACCCTTTTGGCCAATAAAATTTCACCTTGACCATTTACGACTTGTATGACATATATGCCAGATGCTAAGCCATCAAGATTGTTTATTTCCAAAGTATCCGTATTTTGGAAAGATTCCTTTCTAATGGACATGCCCATCATATTAAATACTTCTATTGAACAATCCGTTTTTTTATTTAGATTGATCGTAATTTTATTTACAAAAGGGTTTGGGAAAGTAGTCATGAAAACAGGGCTATCATCCTTATTATCCTCCTGCCATTCTACAATATTTTTAATATCCAGATGATCAAATGGCTTATCATTTACAACCAATGCTCCCGTGGATTTT
The DNA here is from genome assembly GCA_041582955.1 of Arenibacter sp. Classification (GTDB taxonomy): domain Bacteria; phylum Bacteroidota; class Bacteroidia; order Flavobacteriales; family Flavobacteriaceae; genus Arenibacter. The sequence continues at coordinate 3,821 of JBFHGV010000370.1, read as the reverse complement.
CCGGTAACCCCTGAATTACCAACGTCTATCCTCGCTGTAAAAGTAGATCCACTTTCAGCCATAAAACCTGGCTTTAACTCAATGGTATTCAATGATTCTATTCTAGCAACGCGACCAGATGGTACAATAAACCCGTCATCCCCCGCTTCAATCAAAAACTGATAATAAAATACCTCCTCTGGGTTATATGTATTACTTACTATATAATTATCCAAGACCGCTAGCCCATTTCTGGCATAAAAAACACCCAAAACCCTACTATCAATTATGCTGTTAGGATTTACCAAAGGCAAAGTTTGGCCATTAAAAACATAGGTTCCGTCATATCTCAACATAGAGGTTCTCAGAAAACCTGAAGAACCAGGATTATTTGTTTCCCACTCCTGCCAAAGTCGATCAACATTAGTATGGTGCAGGTAAAAAACGGGATCCCTTGGTGATGCCCCTGTAGGCATCATACCCCCAACCCATTCATGAGGTCCGGCGTGTACCCTATTCCGTTCCAAACGATTGGAATATGCGTAAAATCCCACTGTTTGGGAATCTGGAGCTGGCCAACTTGTCCCATTTATGCCCTGTATCACATTTACATTATTATCGCCCGTACCAGTTGTAACGGGTAAGGAACCGTTTCCTCCCAAGTTTCTCCCAAGGCTCCAATTGGCATCAAAGCTCCCCATTAGGTCTTGGTTCCATAGTGTTGAGTTTACAGACCTCTCTACAGAACTATCCCAATAAACCAAACTAATTCTTGGATTTACATTTTGCAATGCCTGTTCCACTTCGAACATTTGTCTTCTATGCCAGGCAAGAAATATATCACGCTCCGGTTCATCTGGAAGATTAAAATGTAAATCCAACCGCGTTGGATCAATAGTATTGTCAAAATTGAAGAAGTCGTTGTGAAAGGTAGCTAAATCATTTATTAAATCCCCCCCTGATCTTAAAGCATAAAAACCGTTCACCAATTCTATTTTCTCATATTGGGACATCTCCGTAAAATTTTTACGGATACTTTGGGCTCCAACTTGAAAAACCGAAATTGAAAAAACAAATAATGCATAATATTTATTCATATTACATTATAATTTTCTAATTATTTCCCTTTACTAATCCCTCCAATTCCAATAATTTATCGGACAATAGCTGGATTTTCTTATTCTCGTTTTCTAACTTCAATATTTTCTTCTCTTGTTGAATAGCATATAAAGTTAATTCTTCTATCTTCTGAAGCAACTTCGCATTCATCTCCCCTAACATTATGCCGTTTAGCTCTACTTCCATAGCGCTAGGTATATTCTGCAAATGTCCCTTATCTAATATATGCCTCTCCACTTCCTCTAAAGTAGGTAGACCATAACTTTTCGTAAACACAAAATCTGGCCAATTTTGGGATAATTCAACTTTTATTTCCTCTGCAATCACATTGCCATCTATAGCCAACCTATAACCTTGTGTATTGGTTGTTCCAATACCAACATTTCTACTCGCAAACAAGTCCCTTCCTGTCCAGTCAATGGTAGGCAAATTTGCGTTCGCAGAAGTATAGTCGATTATACCACTTCCTCCAGTAGTAACGTTGGCAGTATTACTGGCAGCTGAAATATTCCCTGCTGCATCCCTAGCGGTTACGGTAAAAGCATAGGATGTGTTCTGGGCAAGTCCGGTCACATTAAATGTCAAGGCACCTGTAGTTGTTCCTATACTGGTACCGTCCTGTAATATGGTATATCCGGTCACCCCAACATTGTCCGTTGACGCCGTCCAAGATAAGTTCGTAGTGGTCGTTGTAGTTCCACTGGCAGTCAAATTACCTGGTGCAGTAGGTGCTTGGCCATCAGCTGCTGTCAAGGTCGTAACATTTGCTGTATTACTAGCTGGCGAAATATTGCCAGCAGCATCCCTTGCGGTTACTGTAAAGGCATAAGTGGTATTTTGGGTAAGTCCGGTCACATTAAAAGTAAGGGCACCTGTAGTTGTTCCTATACTGGTACCGTCCTGTAATATGGTATATCCGGTTACCCCAACATTATCTGTCGAAGCTGTCCAAGAGAGGTTTGTTGTGGTTGTTGTTGTTCCATTGGCCGCCAAATTACTTGGTGCAGTTGGTGCCTGGCCATCCGCTGCCGTTAAGGTTGTTACATTTACCGTATTACTAACAGGCGAAACATTGCCTGCAGCATCCCTTGCAGTTACGGTAAAGGCATAAGTGGTATTTTGGGTAAGTCCGGTCACATTAAAATTAAGGGCTCCTGTGGTGGTTCCTATACTGGTACCGTTCTGCAATATCGTATATCCCGTAACTCCAACATTATCTGTAGAAGCTGTCCAGGAGAGGTTTGTTGTGGTTGTTGTGGTTCCATTGGCCGCCAAATTACTTGGTGCCGATGGTGGCTGGTTATCCGGTGCTGTTGAGGTAGTTACATTTGCCGTATTACTTACCGGCGAAATATTTCCCGCCGCATCCCTTGCGGTTACCGTAAAAGCATAGGTAGTATTTTGGAAAAGGCCCGTTACGTTAAAGGTAGTGGCGCCATTTGTAGTCCCAATACTGGTGCCGTTCTGAAATATGGTATATCCGGTTACCCCAACATTATCAGTAGATGCTGTCCAATTCAATGTGGTACCCGTTGAAGTAGTTCCGCTTGCTACAAGACTTGTTGGTGAGGTAGGAGGTGTGGTATCGCTACCTGCAGGTAGGATGGAGACATTGTCTATAAATACCGTATTTCCTGCGGTATTTCCAGAGGAAGAGGTTCCGTTATAAATTGTTATTCGCGGGTTGGTTGAAGTGGCAGTAACATTAAAAACATATTCCGTCCAATTGGTGTCCGCAATTGGGGTCGTAGAAAATCCAGTTACGCCAGTCCAATTTGCAAAAGCCGGTGCCGCAGGAATCGTTACCTGAGGGCCTTGGCGTGCCCAAATCCGTATAACATAATCCGTACCTACCGTCGCATTATAAAAATAGTCCATTCGATACCTATTACCAGTATTGGAAACCATTCTAATGGCAAAATTTCCCAGTTGTGGGTTTGAGTTATCCGAGCTGATTACTGCTGTACCCGACCATCCTGTTGTGGTATTGGCCTCGTTTGAAATAGAAGCCGCATTGGACTGAGTATGCAAATCCTGACCAATAACCCCCTCCAAAAACATCAAAGAAAATGACAATAATAAGAGTAGTACTTTTTTCATATAAAAGCTTGTTAAAATTTAAAGAACATAAGGAGGGAATTTATAGCAAAATTAACATTTTTTTAGACCATATATCATAATAATCTATGAACTGCACTTAAATTCCTATAAATGGTATTATTTATCTTAAATTCTACGATGAACTATTGGTATATTGGTTAAAACATGACAAAAGTCAGTATTTTAATCTAGGTAGTTTTAAAACCAATTGCCCCATGTGGCGCTTGATCCAAATAAAAACACAGGCTTTTATTTGATTTAATCACACAAGCTTGTTGATCAAGTAATAACACAAGCAAATATGTTACATTTGTCGATTAAATTCATTCTTTTAACTAAAGTTCAATATATTGGTGTTCCCTATTTGTACCTTTAAACAATTTAATCTTTCTCAATTAACTTTTTTTATGGTCAATACACAAAATTTAAAAATAGCCTTAGTGCTGATTTTTTTGGCTTTTTTTGTAGGCTGCAGCCCGGAAGATGGTGCAGACGGTCTTAATGGAACAAATGGTGCTGATGGTACTGATGGTAATAACGGCCTCAATGGATTGATCAAAACCTTGGTAGAGCAGCCAGGAGAAAACTGTACCAATGGAGGTTTCAGTGTTCAGGCTGGCCTT
>JBFHGV010000369.1:0-4420 GCA_041582955.1 Arenibacter sp. | reverse complement strand
GTAAAGGGCATTTATTGGGCTTTGAAGGATGAGCGGAGAGTGAAAAATAATAACAGAGAAACTATAGAGAAAAATGGCTGACCATACGGCTTTGGAAGATATTCTAAAATACCTGAAAGGAGGTGATTTAAGGTCGGTAGGATCTGTCGCAGATCTAATTCCACGAATTACTTGCCAAGCGGATTTTGATAAACTCTTTTCGCTCCTATATTGGGGCAACCGCTTAATTGTCATGAGAGCCGTGGATGCCATAGAGAAAATTACCAGTGTGCATCCAGAATATTTGGATGGACACACCAAGGAATTGATACAATTTTTGATTGCAGCCAAGCATAAGGAGTTTAAATGGCACTTGGCCTTGCTGATTAGCAGAATATCCCTTTCCAAGAAAGACCAGAATAGGGCGTGGGATATATTAAGGTCATGGGCTATGAATCCATTGGAAAGTAAAATAGTAAGGGTAAATGCAATGCAGGCCTTATATGCTTTTTCCAAGCGGAATAAAAACTTTAAAAAAGAACTAGATAATCTTATACCCCTACTGCAAAAGGAAAGAATTCCATCGATCAATGCTAGGATTCGTAAATTGTATAAATAGGGCTTAAATGGGGAGTATATGTCTATTTAGGTCTTAAACCCTCCCCTTGGCCTATTAAAAATGGGGTGTTTGCCGTGGTCATTTTGTTGGGAGGACTTGGTAGTAAGCTTAAACCTTATTCAATTAGGAAAAATGGACTATAACGCACTCATACAATGGCTGTTAAAGGGAGATATCTCTATCCAATATCAGGTGTATAGGGATTTGTTGGGGCAGGAAAAGGAGAGGTTACAACAACGCATAGCCCTGGAAGGTTGGGGAGCGCAATTATTGGCCAAACGCAATGCAGATGGTCACTGGGGGCAAGGTTTTTACCGGCCCAAGTGGACCTCTTCGCATTATACCCTGTTAGATCTTCGCAATCTGGGCATCTCGCCAAATACCAAGCCCGTACAGGAAACCCTAGCCAAAACCTTAAGGGAATGCAAGGCAGCGGACGGAGGTATATATCCCATTTCCAAGAAAAGTGATGTTTGTGTAAACGGCATGTTTTTAAATTATGCCAGTTATTTTAACGCTAAGGGAGAAGAATTAAATTCAGTAGTAGATGCACTCTTAAATGAACGGATGGCAGATGGCGGATTTAATTGCCTATCCAATCGGTCTGGAGCCGTGCACAGTTCTCTTCACAGTACCCTTTCGGTCTTGGAAGGCATGACGGAATATGTCCGTAATGGCTATAACTATCGTATGGATGAGGTGAAAAAGGCCCTGGTAGCCGCAAAGGAATTTGTACTACTGCATCAGTTGTTCATTTCCGATAGATCTGGGGAGGTCATTGATAACAAATTTTGTAGGTTTTCATATCCAAGAAGATGGCGCTATGATGTACTGAGCGCCATGGATTTTTTTCAGTATTCCAAATCCACATGGGATCCTAGGATGCAAGCGGCAATAGATCTGTTGTTGAAAAAGCGGAAAAGGGATGGTAGGTGGAATCAGCAGGCCAAGTATCCAGGTCAGACCCATTTTGATATGGAAAGGGCCAGAGAGCCCAGTAGATGGAATACGCTAAGGGCACTCCGCGTATTAAAGTATTATAGATTGGATAGTAGGGCCAGCACAGTACTGGTTATGGGCCTGCCAGGTTCTGGTAAAAGCTATTTCGCGGAAAGGTTGGCAAAAACGCTGGGAGCCGATTATTGCAATAGTGACCGCCTTCGTAAGCAAATGTTTACAGATCGAACTTACTCTACATACGAAAAAGAAAAGGTATATAGGGCCATGCTGGGCAGAATGCAGGAAACCATCGCCTTGCAAAAGGTTCTGGTACTGGATGCCACCTTCCATAAGAAAGAAACCAGGGATTTGTTCCGGGACATGGCATGCGGCACAAAGCTTTTTTTTATCCAGGTATGGGCAGATGAAAAGGTAACAAGGGAAAGGTTAAAAAAAACGAGGCCATTTAGTGAGGCCGATTTTAAGGTATATCTCTTAATTAAGAAGCAGTGGGAAGCTGTCCTTGGTCCTTGCTTGCTATTACAATCTACCAATAACAATATTGATTCCATGTTACAGGGCGCCCTAAATTATATTAAGGATGACACACGAACAGATTTCTAAACTTATGTCCCAAGAAGGCTTCCCAGAAGATAGCTTGGAGCGAAAATTGCTTGAAACCCATATTTCATGGGTCATTGTATGCGACCGCTTTGTGTATAAGATCAAGAAACCTATCAAATATTCCTTTCTGGATTTTTCTACCCTTTCAAAGCGTAAGCATTTTTGTGAGCGGGAGATCGAATTGAACAAAAGGTTTTCCAAGGGAATATATTTGGCGGTAGTGCCTATTAGTGAATATAACGGTGGTTACACTTTGGGAAGCAGCAAGGGAAAGGTGATAGACTATGCGGTAAAAATGAGAAAGATGGACCCGCAAAGGCAAATGGATGTCCTGGTCTTGGACAATAAGGTGACGGAAGCCGATATGCAACAGCTTGCACGCACCATAGTGGACTTTCATAAGGACGCTGCCATTATCAAGGAAAAAAATGTATTGGATGTTGCCATTAAATTCAACGACCTGGAGGCGGAAAAGGAGTTTCTTTCCCAAAATATCAACAGACGGATGGGTGAGGTCATTGATTGGGCCAAACAGCTGTCAAATGCATTTTTAAATCGGTATAAGCCCCTAATGGAAGCCAGATTGCGATCAGGGTTTTACAGGGATTGTCACGGGGACCTGCACAGTCGGAATATATTTTTACTAGCTGAGCCGCAACCTTTTGATTGTATCGAATTTAATGATGATTATAGGCATATTGATCTATTGAACGAGGTGGCGTTTTTATGTATGGATCTGGATGCCTTGGGCAGAAGCGATCTTTCCAATAGTTTCATATCCCAGTATAACAGCCTTTTTACAATTATGCGTAATGCAAAGGAAAAAAAGCTTTTTGGATACTTCAAGGCCTTTAGGGCAAATGTAAGGGCCAAGGTGAATAGTCTTAGGGCTAGAAGTGCCCTCGTGGAGACGGACAAAACTAAAGCTCTGGAGGAGGCAGCTAAATATTTGGAACTAATGGAGTTCTATTTAAATAGATTGGAAATAGTAGTATAGGCAAAGTATCTTTTGGTAAGATACATATCCCTTGAAATTTATATGGATTTAGGAGTGCGGCAAATGGAAAAATCTAGTGTAAATATACCTTTGCTCCAATTAATATTATAAATTGTTAAGGATAACCACAAAATAAATGCCATGAAGAACCTTGTAAGCTGTTTGGGTTTTCTTCTCTTGCTTTCTTGCGGAGAGGAAGAAGTTTTTTACGAAAAAGGGGATTACGATAAGGTTCCTAAAATTGATGCACATATACATGTGTCCACCAAAAGGGACGCCTTTGTACAACAGGCGCAAAAAGATAATTTTAAATTGTTGAATATTGTGGTGGATCTGTCCAAAGGGAAGGAATTTGTGGAAGAGGAGTACATGTACCGACTAGATCAAAAATCTAGATATCCGGATGATTTTGAATTTGCCACAACATTTTCTATTGAGGAATGGGACCGCCCCAATTGGTTGAACCACACATTGTCTTGGTTGGACAAAAATATTGAAGAGGGAGCTGTGGCCGTTAAAATTTGGAAAAATGTGGGGATGGTCTTTAGAGATTCTTCTGGGCAATTGGTAATGGTTGATGACCCAAAGCTTGATACCATCTTTAAATTTTTGACCAAAAGGAAGATTCCCGTAGTAGGGCACCTTGGGGAACCAAAAAATTGTTGGTTGCCTTTGGAGGAAATGTCGGTAAATAATGACAGGGATTATTTTGAGGAACATCCCCAATATCACATGTACAAGCACCCAGAATTACCTTCCTATGAAGATCAGATAGCGGCACGGGACAGGATGCTGGAAAAGAACCCTAATTTAATATTTGTTGGGGCCCATATGGGTAGTTTGGAGTGGAGTGTGGACGAATTGGCCAAAAGATTGGATAAATTTCCAAATATGGCGGTAGATCTGGCAGCGCGTATAGGTCAGGTGTTTTCACAGACCATAGAAGACCGGGATAGGGTCAGGGAATTCTTTATAAAATATCAAGACCGTATTCTTTATGCCACAGACCTATCGGACAATGGGAAGACCGAGGCCACACTCTTAAAGAAGGATATGCACCATACATGGCTTCTGGATTGGCAGTTTTTTGTAACCGATGACCTTATGAACAGCGATAGGGTAAACAAAGAATTCCGTGGACTAAAATTACCCAAGACAGTGGTAGACAAGATTTATTATGGAAATGCCAAAAAATGGTTGAACATGTTTTCTAACTAAAAAAGGTTAACTTCAATGGGTCTTTCCGTTGCTATTAGTAAAGG
>JBFHGV010000368.1:0-4433 GCA_041582955.1 Arenibacter sp. | reverse complement strand
GTTTCATCATCCGCCTCCCGCATATCTTTCTTGTATGCTCCTACCAAATCTACATGTTGACCGGGACGTAGATATTTCCCCAAAACTAGGGGCGTTTTGGATAAGGTTGCTGAGGAAATAATATCCACATCCGAAATTTTATCCTTAATCGCTTTTATAGCTTGGACATGGAATGGGGCATCCTTTAGTTCTTCACATAGGCTAAGGGCCTTGCTATGATCCCTGCCCCAAACATAGACCGTTTTTATGGGGCGTACACTGGCATGGGCCATTATTAAGTTGGGCGCAAGGGCTCCTGTGCCAATCATTAATAGGGAACTGGAATTTTCCTTAGATAAATATTGTGATGCCAGAGCGGAGGCAGCGGCCGTTCTTTTTACCGTTAAACTTTTGGCCTCCAAAAGTCCAAGGATGCCACCCTTTAGTGCATCCAGGTAAATATAGGTGCCCTGAATGGCCGGTAGCTTAAACTGACCGTTTTTGGGACTCACCGTCGCGATTTTTACCCCTGCCTGTTTTCCAGGCTTCCATGCGGGCATCAATAACAAGGTGGAATCTTCCTCTACCTCGGGATTGGGAAAATCGTGATGATGTCTCATGGGTACCAGAGTGTCCTGGTCCATAAATGCTTCCCTTAGCACATTGACAAGACTGGGGAAATTGGTGTTTTGCTCTATAAAACTGGCGGGAATTTGGGTTATTTTATCCATACGGCCAAAGTTATAAAAATTAAGGAGAGTTGGAAGTGGGCAGCTAACCTTAAGTCCTGTTTAAATGTGCCATTAGCTAAGTGGGGCCTGTAATAAAGGCCGTGCTTGCCAATTTGGTAAGTTCCCCCGAATACCGCTTCGGCAAGCTGGCCAATAAGTCTTTATTTACCAATGGATAATCTCTTGTCTTAATTATTATCTTTTCTTTTCGGCAAACCTATTCTTATAAATGGACTATACCTTACGGTTTTCCGCAATAGGCAAAAATTGTCCTTGAGTAGTCCTGGTGTTTTCCTCTACTAAGACCCTATGAGGGGAAAGGTCCATATGTAAATTATTGGCACCTCCTTTCTGTGTCCCGTAAATGATATAATTATGGTCTATACTAGGAGGGTAATTTTTTATACCCTTAAAAAGTACTTGGTTCTAAGCACACATTTGTTGGTCTATAAAACCGAAAAAGAATACTCTTTTTGTATCTTGTTGGTACATCAAAGAAATAGGTAGGAGAGGAATAGCTAGGGGCATGGAATAAAGAGCGGTAAAGGCTGCACTTTTTTTGTTTTGCAATGGTTTACTATTTCCAAAGGGGTTTTTTGGTACCTGTCTTTTTGCAGTAGGTGGAAGTTTGGTAAAGTAGGGATAACAATACATAAAAAAATGCAGCAGAACTTCGCAAATAAAGTACAGACCTTTGGCACGGCCCCTGTTTTTTTTACGGCCATAGCCACCATTTTGGGAGCTATTATGTTTTTGCGATTTGGATTTGCGGTAGGGCAGGTGGGGTTCTTGGGAGCTGTTGCCATTATTCTAATAGGCCATGCCGTTACCATTCCCACTGCCATGGCCATAGCCGAAATTGCTACCAACCAGAAGGTAGAAGGAGGGGGGGAGTATTACATCATTTCCCGTTCCTTTGGACTGGTAATAGGCTCTACAATAGGGATAGCCCTGTACCTGTCTCAAGCCATAAGTGTGGCTTTCTACGTCATGGCCTTTTCTGAGGCCTTTACTATTTTCTTTGAGAGCCTTATCGTTTCCATGCCCTTGCCCGATTGGCTGGTGTGGTTGCTGCGACAGAAACAGACCATAGGCATTCCCGGTCTGCTGTTATTAACTTATGTGATGCTCACCAAAGGTGCCGATCTAGGGGTTAAACTGCTCTATTCTGTAGTTACCGTCCTTGCCATTTCCCTAATTGCATTTTTTATAGGAACCACAGAATATAGCAAGACGCACCAATTTGATCCTTTTCTGAGCATAACAGACGTGTGGGAGAGCCCGGATTCTTTTAAAACGGATACATCCCTATTGGAGGGTGGGAACAATGGGGCAATTCACGGTTATAATAAGCGTGCTACAGACCAAAATGGCCAAGGCTCGGAAGAGGAACAGCCAAATGACAATAAAGATGCCAATGGGATTCCCGAAGCTATAGCTTTCTTCATTGTTTTTTCTATTATTTTTCCTGCTTTTACGGGCATGACGGCTGGGGTAGGCCTGTCTGGCGATCTCAAAGATCCTGGTAAATCTATTCCATTGGGAACCTTGGGCGCCACACTTTGTGGAATGCTGATGTATTTCTTAATCGCTTGGAAATTGGCCGTATCGGCGCCACCCCAAGAATTGGCGGATACATCCAGTTTAATTATGGCAGACATTGCCTGGCAAGGCTGGTGGATTATCCCCCTTGGCCTGGCCGCGGCAACAATATCTTCGGCCTTGGGCAGCATTATGGTGGCACCACGAACCTTACAGGCCATTGCGAGGGACGGTATTTTTCCTATACCCAAGTTTAACCACTGGCTGTCCAAGGGAAAAGGGAAAAAAGATGAGCCATATAATGCTTCCGTGATCACTATAGTCATAGCGGCATTGTTTATTCTTATGGGCGCCTTGGATAGTGTTGCCCAGATTATTTCCATGTTTTTTATGGTTACCTATGGGTCGCTTTGCCTCATTTCATTTTTAAACCATTTTGCAGCCGATCCTTCTTATCGTCCTAAATTTAAATCGCGCTGGTACGTGTCCCTGTTTGGGGCGCTCAGTTGTTTTGCCCTGATGTTTTTTATGAATGCGGTTTATGCCCTATTGGCCATTGTTCTAATATTGATCCTATTTGTATGGGTGGTGAGCAACAACCAGGACAAAAGAAACCTAGCGGTTATCTTTCAAGGGGTTATTTTTCAGCTCAGTAGACAAATGCAGGTTTTTCTTCAAAAGTCAGAAAAGGAACAAACCCAAAGCTGGAGGCCTTCTACCATTGCTATTTCAGAGGATAGTTTTACTAGATTTTCGGCATTTCAATTGTTGCGGTGGATTGCCTATCGCCACGGTTTTGGGACCTATATCCACTATATCAAGGGTTATCTCTCCAAAGAGTCCAACCTTGAAGCCGCACGCTGCAAAAAACAACTGATCGCCATGGCAGATGTTAGCCATAGCAATGTGTTTATAGATACCTTGGTCTCCCCTTCATTTACCTCTACCGTGGCACAGATCATTCAATTGCCGGGAATTGCGGGCAAGGAAAACAACCTGTTGTTGTTTGAGTATCATAAAAACCATCCGGATAATCTGTTGGATATAGTAGATAATCTGGGACTCATAAAATCGGTTGATTTTGACCTTATTATTCTAGGCAGTTCCGAGCGGGGCTTTGGTCTAAAAAAGCAGATTCACCTGTGGATCTCCCCCTATGACTTTGAAAATGCCAACCTTATGATCCTGCTTGCTTACATTTTGTTGGGGCACCCAGATTGGAAGGGAGCAACCATCAACATACATGCTATTTTTCCCGAAGATTCCATTGACGAGGAGCGGGAGCGACTCTTTCTCCTTATTCAAACGGGACAATTGCCGATTTCTCCAAAAAACATCGAATTCATTACCCAAAAATCGGCTATGAGCATCAAAAACGTCATCAACCAAAAATCCAAGGATGCCGACCTAACAATAGTTGGTTTTATAGAAAAAACCGTTGAGCATTTGGGAGCACAGGCTTTTGAGGGTTATGGTGACATTGGGAATGTACTCTTTGTAAATGCAGCCGCCTCCAAAAAGATCAAATAGTATTGTAACCTATGGAGGAACATAAATAGCACTGTAGTAAATCTATATATTCTTGAAGTTAAATTATTATAGCGGACACAATAAGGTAAAGCCCTAAAATATGCTCTGTTTTACCAATTCCAAATATCTGGCACTTACAGGAATTGTCGTTTTTTCAATCAACAGATCCCGGCCTTTCAAAGCGTTGACTTTTGCTTTGTTGACTACAAACGACCTATGGACCCGCATAAAAATTTTTGCAGGCAGTTTTTTCTCCAAAGCCGTTAGGCTCTGATTGCTCATGATCTTTCCCTGAGGGGTGTGATAAATAACATATTCGCTATCACTTTCTATATATAGAATATCATTGAACTTTATTTTATGTAGGTCATAGCCCGATTTAACGATTATTGAATCTTCCGAGGCTTCCCGGTCATTGTCTGTTTTTATTTTGTTGACCGCCGTTAAAAAGCGTTCAAAAGTAATGGGCTTTAAGAGATAATCTATGGCATTTAGTTCAAAACCTTCCAAGGCGTATTCCGAGTATGCCGTGGTAAAGATGACCTGGGTACCGGGGGGAATCATTTTGGCAAACTCTGTACCTTTAATTTCAGGCATTTGTATGTCCAGCAGCAGTAGATCTATTTTTTGTTCCTTAAGCACCTTTATGGC
>JBFHGV010000367.1:0-4434 GCA_041582955.1 Arenibacter sp. | reverse complement strand
TTCCAAGCTGTAGAGGGAGAACAATTTTGGTGGGCCAATATTAAATCACAGCCATCCAAGGGATCCGTACCGTCCACTACTTCTTTCTCATTCGTAACCCCGTCTCCATCACAGTCGGCTTTCTTCCAAGCTTCAGAAGGGGAACAATTTTGGTGCGCCACAATAAAATCACATGGATCATTTTTATCGGTACCATCCTCATTCTCTTTTTCATCTGTTACTCCATCTCCATCGGTATCCAATGGCGGCACAAACAAGGCATCATATGCACCTGCTTCCATTTTGATGTTAGCCTCCACAACTAAATAACCAATTTGAAGTGATGAAAAATTTCCCCGCTTCTCAGGAAGATCATGCTCCACCGCAGGGGATTCTACCACCACAGCATTGGTTCCCACGCCATTATTGACGGAAGAGAATTCCACTGGAGCTCCTTTAAAGGAGGAACCAATTACAAATACAAAAAAAACGGTTATAAGTGAAATATAACGAATGGCTAGCTTCCGTAATTTCACAAAAGTAATATTCTCCATAAATGATAGTTTTACTGCAACTAATCACCATGGCTAGATAGGTATTGTATGTAGTAAGAAGTTAGGGCAACTTCAATAGTATGTGCAAGATATACTTAAAATACCAATACTCATAAGGATTTTGAACCGTAAATTACAGAAAATCTGCCAACAACAATATTACTCGACAAAGTGTTAAAACAAATTATGTTTATCTAAAAATAATCACCGTTCATCCATTATAAATTCCTACTAAAAAAATAACTTCTAATAAGAATTTTCACACAATTAAATAAGGTTAATTCTTCATAGTAAATACTATTACACCTTCCACGTATTCAAATTTTAGACAAACATAATACCCATTTGTTGTTCACCAAGGTAACTGTCAAAACACAACATTTAGCTTATTAGAACTGTTTCAATTACACAACAACTAGATCCAAAATGAAAAATTAAAGCACCTTATTACATCATTTAATGAACCAGCGCAGCTAGTCAACTACTTCCTAAATAAATAACCATGGAAAAGCTCAAATAAAAATTATACGGGCCTAAATCGCGGTATACCAGAATTTAGCAATTGCTTTTCCTATTTAGATAGAAATGGTCGTTGAAAAAATTAATTTGACTTATTTTTGCCGAAATTAAACCATCAATGAGTTTTAGGGACGAAATACAGAGAAGAAGAACTTTCGGGATAATATCTCACCCCGATGCCGGGAAGACTACCTTAACGGAAAAGTTGCTGTTATTTGGAGGGGCCATTCAGGAAGCGGGAGCTGTAAAGAACAATAAAATAAAAAAGAGTGCTACGAGCGACTTTATGGAAATTGAGAAGCAACGTGGAATATCTGTTGCCACCTCTGTTCTTGCATTCTTATATAGGGATAAAAAAATCAATATCCTGGATACTCCGGGGCACAAGGATTTTGCCGAGGACACTTTTAGAACCCTAACAGCTGTAGATAGTGTTATTGTAGTGGTTGATGTTGCGAAAGGTGTTGAGGAACAAACCGAAAAATTAGTGGAGGTTTGTAGAATGCGGAATATTCCGATGATTGTATTTATCAACAAACTGGATCGGGAAGGTAAGGATGCTTTTGACCTGTTGGATGAGGTGGAACAGAAGCTTGGTCTATCGGTAACCCCTCTGAGTTTCCCCATAGGAATGGGATATGACTTTAAGGGCATTTACAATATTTATGAGAAGAACATCAACCTCTTTAGTGGGGATAGTAAGAAAAATATTGAAGATACTATTGCCTTTGACGATATAAACAGCCCACAACTCGAAGAATTTATTGGGGAGAAAGCAGCCAATGAACTTCGGGAAAACCTAGAACTTGTTAACGGGGTATACCCGCCATTTAGTAAGGAAGACTATCTTAAAGGAACACAACAGCCAGTATTTTTTGGTTCTGCCCTAAACAATTTTGGGGTACGTGAACTCCTGGATTGTTTTATAGACATTGCACCTTCACCCCGAGCAAAAATGGCTGAAGAACGTTTGGTACAGGCCGATGAAAAAAACTTGACAGGCTTCGTTTTTAAAATACATGCCAATATGGACCCCAAACACAGGGATAGATTGGCTTTCATCAAAATTGTCTCGGGAACATTTGAAAGAAACAAACCCTATTTACATGTACGTCAGAATAAAAAACTAAAATTTTCCAGTCCCAATGCCTTCTTCGCTGAAAAAAAAGAGATTGTAGACATTTCCTATCCTGGAGACATAGTTGGACTTCATGACACAGGAAATTTTAAGATAGGTGATACCCTTACTGAAGGCGAAATGTTACATTATAAAGGCATACCCAATTTCTCGCCCGAACATTTTAGATATATCAACAATGCCGATCCAATGAAAGCCAAACAGCTTTACAAAGGTATAGACCAATTGATGGATGAAGGTGTGGCCCAGTTATTTACCTTGGAAATGAATAACAGAAAGGTAATTGGAACGGTAGGAGCTCTACAATTTGAGGTCATCCAATACCGACTGGAACATGAGTATGGCGCCAAATGTACTTATGAAAATTTTCCCGTCTATAAGGCCTGTTGGGTAGACCCAAAAGATCGCAATAGTGAGGAGTTTAAGGAATTTAAAAGGGTAAAACAAAAATTCCTGGCCATGGACAAAAGAAAACAACTTGTGTTTTTGGCAGATTCCCAATTCTCCCTTCAGATGACCCAACAAAAATACCCAAATGTAAAACTACATTTTACCTCCGAATTTGATTAATTTAAAGGGTTACAAGAATAATAGCGTACAAAAAAGAATAACCCAAAACAAAAAACCTTCTGCAATTGTGCAGAAGGTTTTTTGTTTTAAGCTTCACCAGTAGGTCCAAAATTTAACGGTATGGGCGGTTGCTCATAATCCTTTATGGTACCATGGCTCTGTTCAAAGCGACTAACATTATCGCTGAGGGCCTTAAGGAATTTCTTAGCATGCTGCGGGGTAAGTACAATTCTACTCTTGACCTTGGCTTTGGGCGCACCCGGCATCATACTAATAAAATCTACTACAAACTCAGAAACAGAATGGTTAATGATGGCCAAGTTGGAGTATATTCCTTCGGCTGTTTTTTCATCCAATTCTATATTTATCTGTTTTTGGTTTTGATCTTTATCGCTCATTATAAAAATGATTATCTATTATTTACCTTTCAATTAAAACGACCCTACATTTCGCGGTCCTATATAGCAAAAAAAACCTCGGTGCTGTACACCGAGGTTTAAAATATTAGAATTTCAATTCTTCTTTTCGGGCCATGATTTCATCGTATTCCTCTTTAGAACCTACGATAATATTTTCATAATCCCTCATTCCCGTACCTGCAGGTATTTTATGACCTACAATTACGTTCTCCTTCAAGCCTTCCAAGGTATCTACCTTACCACTTACAGCGGCTTCGTTCAATACTTTGGTCGTCTCTTGGAAAGAAGCTGCCGAAATAAATGATTTGGTCTGTAAGGATGCTCTTGTTATCCCTTGAAGTATAGGTGTTGCCGTGGCTGCAATAGCATCTCTGGCAGAAACCAAATTCTTATCGTTACGTTTAAGAATTGAGTTTTCATCCCTTAATTCCCTGGCACTAACAATCTGACCTGGTTTTAGGTTTTCTGAATCACCTGCTTCCTCAACTACCTTCTGTCCAAAAATCTCATCGTTCTCTCGAATAAAATCATCCTTGTGAACCAATTGATTTTCCAAGAAAATAGTATCGCCCGGATCTTCTATTCGCACCTTACGCATCATTTGACGTACAACTACCTCAAAATGCTTGTCATTAATTTTCACACCTTGTAAACGATATACTTCCTGTACTTCATTTACCAAGTACTGCTGAACAGCGGAAGGTCCTTTTATCGCCAATATATCCTCTGGTGTAATGGATCCATCGGACAATGGCATACCTGCACGCACATAATCATTTTCCTGAACAAGGATCTGATTGGAAAGCTTAACCAAGTATTTCTTAACCTCGCCCAATTTGGATTCAATGATAATCTCACGATTACCCCTTTTTATCTTACCAAAAGATACTACCCCGTCAATCTCAGAAACAACCGCTGGGTTAGATGGGTTACGCGCTTCGAACAATTCGGTAACTCTTGGAAGACCCCCTGTAATATCACCAGCCTTGGCCGATTTACGTGGTATCTTAACCAAAATCTTTCCTTCCTTGATCTTATCGCCATCATCAACCATGATATGTGAACCTACTGGAAGGTTATAAGACCTTAGTACTTCATCATTATTGTTCTTGATCAACAATGTAGGAATCAACTTCTTGTTTCTTGATTCAGAAATTACTTTCTCTTTGAAACCAGTCTGTTCATCGATCTCTACTTGGTATGTAACCCCTTGCTCTATATTCTCATAAGCGATTTTTCCAGGGAATTCCGAAAC
>JBFHGV010000366.1:0-4439 GCA_041582955.1 Arenibacter sp. | reverse complement strand
GTAAAACTACGTCCGTCCCTAATATTGTCCACTTCATAGGTAATTGGAATGTTGAGGTCTCCCCCTAAAATAAAGTAGCCGTGCATGGAATGTGCAATCCTGTCCGAAGCCACCGTTTGGTATGCGGCATGTAGGGACTGCCCCAATACCTGACCACCAAAAACCCGTCCCCATGGGGCTTGGTAGTTTTGGCCTACAAAGGTGTTGTTAGCTGTACGCTCCAAGGATAATAGTTGTATAAGGTCTTCAAGACTGCCCATGCTGTGTTATTTTAAAAATGTGTAAAAAGGTAAAATGTAATTTTACAAAGGTATGTTTCCGTGTTTTTTTTTGGGCCGTTCTACCACCTTTTTTTCCAATAGGGAAAAGGCCTTTATTAATTTTCTACGGGTATTCTTGGGAAAGATTACCTCGTCTATAAACCCTCTTTCCGCAGCACTATAGGGGTTGGCAAACATATTGGCATATTCCTTTTCTTTTTCCTCTAGTTTGGCCTCCGGGTCATCTGCAGCCGCGATTTCTTTTCTAAAAATAATTTCACTGGCTCCTTTGGCACCCATTACGGCAATTTCGGCCCCTGGCCAGGCATAGTTAAGGTCAGCGCCAATATGTTTGGAGTTCATAACATCATAGGCCCCACCGTAGGCCTTACGGGTAATAAGGGTGACTTTGGGAACCGTAGCCTCACTTAGGGCATAGAGGAGTTTGGCGCCATTGGTTATAATTCCGTTCCATTCCTGGTCCGTACCTGGCAGGAATCCAGGCACATCTACCAATACCAATAGGGGAATATTGAAACAGTCACAACATCTGGTAAACCTGGCGGCTTTTTTGGAACTGTTTACATCCAGAACCCCTGCCAGGCTCATGGGCTGATTGGCTACGATACCGATACTCCTTCCTGCCAATCGCGCAAAGCCCACCACAATATTTTCTGCATAATGCTTATGCACTTCAAAGAACTTGGAGTCGTCTATGACCTCGTTGATGATATGGCGCATATCATAGGGCCGACTGGCATTCTCGGGAATAATGGTTTCCAAGTTTTCTCTTATCTCGGTATCCAAGGTATAGGGCAACGGCTTGGGCAGATCCTCACAATTTTGAGGTAAAAAACTGAGGAGTTCCTTTATTTGGGCTATACAATCCATATCGTTTACGGCTGTAAAATGTGTTACCCCGGATTTGGTGGCATGTGTCATGGCCCCGCCCAACTCCTCCGAGCTCACCTCTTCATTGGTCACCGTTTTTACCACATTGGGCCCGGTAACGAACATATAACTGGAATTTTCCACCATTAGGGTAAAGTCGGTCATCGCCGGAGAGTAAACAGCGCCTCCCGCACAGGGTCCCATGATGGCCGATATCTGGGGGATTGCCCCAGACGCCTTTACGTTTCTATGAAAGATATCGGCATAGCCTCCCAAAGAACGTACTCCCTCCTGAATCCGCGCTCCTCCGCTATCGTTTAAGCCAATTATTGGGACGCCTATTTTCATGGCCATATCCATTATTTTGCATATTTTTTCGGCATGGGTCTCGGACAGCGAGCCACCGAATACGGTGAAATCCTGAGCAAAAACGCATACCTGTCTCCCGTTTACCGTACCGTAACCGGTAACCACACCATCGCCATAAACAAGCTGCTTTTCCATGCCAAAATCCGTGGTCCTATGGGTTACCAAAGCCCCTAGCTCTTCAAAAGACCCCTCATCCAATAAAAAATGAATGCGTTCACGGGCTGTAAGTTTGCCCTTGGCGTGTTGGGTCTCTATGCGTTTTGTACCCCCGCCCAATTGTGCCTTGCTAATCTTGTCTGTTAATATTTTTGCTTTTTCCTTCATTAAACTATGCTTTTTGCTCCCTAATAATAGCGCAGGGCATTTATGGCTTACCTTATAGTTCTTTTTATCTGCCAGTTGGAGTTTTCCCGATCCGGGATTTTAAGTTTATCCCTGTATTCCAAAAAAAGTTTTAATCCCACTGCCGCCGCAATTTCTTGTTCTTCTTTGTAGTATTTCTGTAACCTTTCTGGGGAATAGTGTTTTTTAACAAAATGGGTGTCAAAATTTCCTGAGGTAAAGGCTGGGTGCCCACAGACATATTTTCCAAAGGGCAGGGTAGTAGCTATGCCTTTTATCTTATAATGGTCAATGGCTTCTAGCATGCGCTGGATAGCTTCTTCCCTATCTTGGCCGTAGGTAATTAATTTGGCCAACATGGGGTCATAGTAGATAGGAACGGTCATACCCTCCTTAAAACCGTCATCTAGGCGTATGCCTTCCCCCTTGGGGCGTACATAGGTAGTTAAGGTGCCAATACTGGGCAGAAAATTGTCCAATGGGTCCTCTGCATACACCCTAACTTCCAAGGCATGGCCTGTTATATTTATATCATCTTGAGAAAGGGTCAACGGTTCCCCCCTGGCAATTTTAATCTGCTGTTCTACCAAATCAATTTGGGTAATTAATTCTGTAACCGGATGTTCTACCTGCAGCCTGGTATTCATTTCCAAAAAATAGAAATTTTTGTCCTTGTCCAGTAAGAACTCAACTGTTCCGGCACCTACATAGTCACAGGCCTTTGCAACCTTAATGGCCGCCTCTCCCATTGCCTGCCTTATCTCAGGGGTTAGTACCGTGGAAGGGGCTTCTTCTACCACTTTTTGATGTCTTCTTTGTATGCTGCATTCCCGTTCAAAAAGGTGCACTATATTGCCGTGGGAGTCGGCCAGTACCTGAATTTCAATATGCCGGGGCGATTCTATGTATTTCTCTATAAAGACAGAACCGTTGCCAAAGGCAGCAGTTGCCTCGCTAATGGCCCTTTCCATTTGATTAGGTAATTCTGCTAAGGTGTTCACTACCCGCATTCCTTTGCCACCACCACCAGCAGAGGCTTTTATAAGAATGGGGAAACCTATTTGCTGGGCAATTTCTTTTGCCAGGGATACATCGGTAATAGCTTCTTCCAATCCGGGTACCATGGGAATTCGGTAACCCTTTACCGCCTCCTTTGCGGTTAATTTATCGCCCATGATCTCAATGGCATGGGGCATGGGCCCTATAAAAACAATACCATGGTCCGATACCAATTTGGCAAAGGCCGCATTTTCACTTAGAAACCCATAGCCGGGGTGAATACCATCGGCCTGGGTTTGCTGCGCGGCCTGTAATATTTTCTGCATATTTAAATAGGATTCCGAAGAAGGCGATTTTCCTATGTGCACCGCCTCATCGGCAAAAAGTACATGTGGCGCATCACGATCGGCATCGGAATAAACGGCTACCGTTTTTATCCCCATTTTTCGTGCGGTCCGCATTATACGCAAGGCTATCTCTCCCCTGTTGGCGACCAATATTTTTTTCATTTTCCCATAAAATTAGGTTATTCCATTTCTATGATAATCTGCCCTTTCTCAACTGCGTCGTTTATAGCCACATCAATCTGTTTAACCACTCCCTCTCCAGGAGAGGTAATGATGTTCTCCATCTTCATGGCCGACAAAACCACTAGGGGTGTGCCAGCAACGACTTCTTGTCCCACTGTGGCCATTATATTGAGAATAAGCCCCGGCATGGGGGCTTTAATGCTGTTTATTTTATGGGTCATACTCTGTAGCAAGCCCATTTTGTCTACCAGTTCATCATATTTATCCCCTATCCTTAAGTCATAACTATTGCCATTGACCTCTAGGGTCATAGTTTTGTTGGGGAAGTCGGTTTTTGTGACCGCTACAGTAAAAGCGCGGTTATTTTTTAGGATGTGATAGTCCATTGGCCCAGTTGGAATTAGATCTATTGAATCAATATCCTTTTGGCCAACAGCATATTTATCCTCATTGATTGTAATGGTGTAGTTGGTCATAAAATACTTCCTTTTACCTAGGTGTGTTCCTATAATATTTCTTGGTGCCACCTGGATTATTTTTTTATACACTAGGCCAATACTAGGATTTCCCTATTAAAGGGATATATCAGAATTACAATACTATAAATTGCCTTCGGATGCTATTCCCAGTTAACATCTATGTGCCATAAAAGTTATAGCATAATTGGATAGATGCTGTAATCCCATATGTCCAATACTGTACTTTCACTAAGATATGCAAAAGATTTAAAAGAGCCCATGGGCCTAAGTGGATTATACCGTAGGGACTATTGCGGTAAGGTAGCGGTGGTGGGAGTGGTGTAATTTGTTTGTTGTTTGTAGGGGTGGCAAGGTTAAAGGGTTACTTGTATTGGACCTTTTTAGGCGTTGTAAGTTTGGGTCTGTCCTTCTTTTTGGATTATTACAGCGTGATAAAGCTTTCCAAAACGGGTTTTATAGTGTATCTCACGGGTTTTGTAATTACGGAGCTGCTTATTTTTTATAGCGGGGTTGCTGCTTGGTTGGGCTGGGAGTTAACAGGAGGGTACAGTGATATGTTGGCCGTAGGC
>JBFHGV010000365.1:0-4456 GCA_041582955.1 Arenibacter sp. | reverse complement strand
TTCTTCATCCAACATTTCATTCAATAGAGGAACCTCACGGATATCGCCCATTTCAGCTATAGACTGTAATAGTTTCACTTTTTTGTATTCCCAGTCCGTATAAAATTTGGCGGCCGGAATCTCCATTTCACCCAAATCCAAAATATGGGTTTCATTTTCAATTAATAATTCCTCCTGTAACTGTTCCTGGGTGTGCGACTCTAATATCTGAGTAATTTGATTTTTTAAGTGTGGATCTATGACCACTTCATAATCCACTTCCAACTCATTAATATCTACCGTAGATTCGGTTTCCTCCTTCTCTATGTTTTCGGTATCCATTATCACTGGCAGGAAGTCGATATTTAAAAAAGAAGACTCACCAGTATCTTTCCCTTCTTTAGGACTATCTATAATTTTATCTATCAAAGCGTTATATACCTCCTTATAGGGGTTTGGATCATTGTTTTGGGCCCTTAAACATTCCATTAAAAAATCAAGATCGCAGTTAATCAACAAAGCCTCTTGGAAAGCCTTGGTGGCCTCATCTACCATTTCCTGATTTTGTGTCACCATGGGAATAAAATCCATCTCAATCACCTCATCACCAACAAAATCGTTTGGATTTTTATCTTTTAGGATACTACTTTGGGGGTCTTTCATTTTTTTTGCTTCTAAGTCTTTTTGTTTGTCCTCTACTACACTATTGCTAAACTTGGATATTGCTTCATTAGAGGTATTATGGGCATTGGCCTGGGCCTCTTCAAAGGCCTCAATGTGCAACTTAAATTCTTTGTATAGGAAATAAATACTTTCACGGGATGTATCAGGCAGATCTGCATCCAGTTTTAAAAGGATTTCTGACAGTATTCCTTTATTTCCGGGCTCTCTTAAAAGTTTCCACAGGGATACTTTGAGTTCTGTACAGGTGCTACCGTACGCCTCACTTTTACCTTGGCCATAAAGCAACAACTGGCATACTATGGCCATTATTTGGTTCTTGTTGTTAATACTATTGTCCGATTTGGTTCGCAATTTGTTGGTTATATATATGATTGTTAAATATGCGATGGTCAATACAGCAAATAAGAAGGTTAAATCCCATAATAGGTTGGTATGTATATTGGGAATGGTCACGTATTTCCTCTTTTTTAATGACTTTTAGTTCTCGTTGTTTTTTAGGCTTTCCAATTGATTGTCAATAGCCTTTTCTACCATTGGATAAGCCTTTAGAATTTGGTCATATAAAAATTCTATGCTCTTAATATCCTGGTTGGTCTTGCAGCACACTACAATTTTGTTGACTAAAGCATATAACCCATGTGCCTTCATCATAGACAGTCCGGTTTTTACTTTGTGGGCTGCAAATCCCAGCTTAGTAAAATTACCTTGTGGGATATAGATATTGGCCTTCCCAATAAATTCTAGGGTATTTTGTTTAAAAAGTACCACCAACTCCTCCAAAAGATCAATTTCCCCCATACATTCCTCAAGAATATTGGACAAACTAACCGAACATATGTCTATATCTGGTGGATATAAATCCGTATGCTTGTTATTGGCCAACAAGGGCTTGGAATCCAATTCCTTTTTACATTTATACAAGGTGGCCAAAAGTTGGTCCGGACTGTAGGGCTTCTGTATATATTCCGTTATGCCCAAGTTTTTGCACCTCTTAATATGGCTACTGGAAAATTCACGGGACAAAGCAACAATACTAAAGTCCTTACCGCTGCGTAAACCTAATTCGCGTATAGATTGTGCAATTTCAAAACCGTTTGTCAAGGGCATTTCCAGATCCATTAATACCAGATCCACCGAAGCGTGCCGTAGGTAGTCCATACCTTTTGCACCATTGTCTGTTACCTGCACCTTACAGCCCCATTTTTTTAGACGCTGTTCCATTAGTTTTTGAATAAGAATATTGTCCTCAAAAACAAGAATATGCATGCCTGCTATTTCTTTTGATGCCGTTTTCAAGTACTCCGCATCATATTTGGCAACCGCTTCCTTACCATCCTGTGTCCTGGGAAAGGGAATGGTAAATTTATGGATCCAATCTGTCTTATGTTCCTGCGACAGAGTCATGTGTCCATTTAAATTTTTGATGATCTGCTTGGCGATCTCCATACTTAACAAGGCACTACCTGTAGTTGATGTGCCCTGGTATTGTTCCGCTGTAAAATCTCTATTTGCAGAACTTGAGCTGTTGTGCGGACCACGGATTCCAGATTCTGATATTATAAATTCCAATACAAAGTGCTTGGTATACTGTTGCTGTACCCTTAATTCTAAACAGATATTTCCTTGATCAATTCTTTTTATAAGGTTCCCTAATAAGGTTAGCAGTATTTGCGATAACTTGGATGGGTCTCCGCTTAGTATTTCTGGAATATTATCATCCATTTCCAACTGTAGGCTAACCTCTTTGTTCAAAATAAGCGTATTGCACAGGTATAGGATATCCTTGATTAGGCTGTGGAAATTAAAATCTATCTCCCCAATAGAATCCTGCCCGTTACTAAGTTTGGCATATTCCAACAACTCATTTATGATTTCCAGCAGATAATTGGATGATCCATTTATAACATTCAACTGTTGTAATTGCCTAATGGATAGGTCGCTCTTCTTTAAAACAGCTACAGATTCAAGAATACTTTGAATGGGGCTTTTAATTTCCCTGCCTACTCCAGCCAAGAGGGAAGCTTCTGCATACACACTTTTTTCCCGGGTATTCCTCACCAAATTATTCCGTTCTTGAACCAAACCCAATCCCGGGCCATCTCCATAAGAGGAACCAACATTTGTGTTTGGCCCCAATACTTTTTCTTCTAAGCGGGATTTGAACGACACAAAGGATTTCTTTAATTGTGAAGCCTCTTCGGAGGTAAGTTCTTCAAAAGAAAAATGATTTAGTTGCCCTTCAAGGTTTGTTAATTGGGTTAGTAGGTTTTTAGTTTTCAATCTTGGGTTGTTATAAAATGGTTATAGGTCTTATCAGCTTTAAAATTTCAGGAATCATAGTACAGCTAGCTCAGATCCTTTATTTTCCAATATCACTTGGCCACTGAAAGTTTAAAACTCCCTTTTTAATACGCTGTTTACAACTAAATGTTATCTAGGCTTCATTTTTTGTTGTCAAATAGCGTTATTTGTATGTATCAAATCAGAATATTATGAAGTATTTCATCGGATTTTTATGTGTTTTATCTTTTTTGTCATGTAAGGAAAAACAAGAGGTAGCTGTTGAGGGATTGAAAGAAAAGGCAGCAAGAATCCATGAGGAGGTCATTACAATAGACACTCACAACGACATAAATGTGGCCAATTTCACCAAGGAGGTAAATTATACCCAGGAACTGGATAATCAAGTAAACCTACCAAAGATGAAAGAAGGCGGGCTGGATGTAACCTGGCTAATTGTCTATACTGGGCAAGGAAGCTTGGATGAAGCCGGCTATGCCGCTGCCAAGGAAAACGCCATGTCCAAGTTTAATGCCATACATAGATTATGCAAAGAAATTGCCCCCAATGAAATTGAATTGGCCTATACCTCCGAAGATGTATATAGAATAATAAAATCTGGTAAAAAAGTAGCCATGATAGGGGTTGAAAATGCCTATCCCATTGGCGAAGATCTCTCGGAATTTGAAAATTATTACAATCTAGGGGCACGCTATATCTCCCTCTCCCACAACGGACACAGTCAGTTTTGTGATTCCAACACCGGGGAAGCCGATAACATATGGTTGCACAACGGTCTAAGCGACCTTGGTAAAAAGGCGGTGAACGAGATGAACCGCTTGGGCATTATGATAGATGTATCCCATGTTTCAAAGGAGTCCATGAAACAATTGATTGCCCTATCCAAAGCACCTATCATTGCCTCCCATTCTTCTGCCAGATCCCTGTGTGATCATAGCAGGAATTTGGATGACGAGCAATTGTTGCTGATGAAAGAGAATGGCGGTGTTGTACAAACCGTGGCCTTTAGCTCTTATCTAAAAACTAAAAAACACCAGGCCCACGCCGAGTTCATGCCCCGCTATTACAGAGAAGTAGCAGATTCATTGGGGGTTGAATGGTTTAATAAGGATGAAATGGCCAACTTGGGAGAAGAAAAGAAAAAAATATTTAAGGACAACTATAACAAAGTAGTGGCTTTGGCCAAGGATTTAGTCTCCAAAAAACAAGAAGCTCCACAAGCCGTAGATGTGGCCGATTTTGTAGACCATATAGATTATATGGTAAATCTAATTGGGATAGACCATGTAGGAATTAGTTCTGACTTTGATGGTGGCGGTGGTATAGCAGGTTGGTCCGATGCTTCGGAAACCCCCAATGTTACCTTGGAATTGGTAAAAAGAGGGTATACTGAAGAAGAAATTGCCAAACTTTGGGGAGGTAACCTATTACGAGTGCTTGACGAAGTTCAGGCTGTGGCCAAAACGTTGAACTAGGAATTTTCTTCCTTTTC
>JBFHGV010000364.1:0-4458 GCA_041582955.1 Arenibacter sp. | reverse complement strand
CAGGCTCAAAGTGACGGGCATTAGACCTTAAACCTTGAACATTCAACTTTATAACATTCAACATTATAACTCCTTACTTCTCACTCCCATAACCATAACCATAGCCATAGTTATAACCTTTGGCCTTTCCATTGCCCACACCGTTGACCACATAGGCCATGTTTTTCAGTTTTTTGGTTTTGTGCAGGTTTTTGGAGAATTCCAATAGGCGCTTGTCCGTTTGGCCGGCACGAGTTACAAATAGGGTAGCATCTGCGAATTTCGAGATCAAAAGCGTATCCGAGACCAACATGGTAGGTGCGGTGTCCAATATGATATAGTCAAACTCCTTTTTGGCCGCGGTGATGAACTTTTCAAAGGCGGAACTGGACAATAATTGTGGGGTATTGGGATGTATGGAACCTCCAAAACAGATTTTCAGCGTAGGATTGTCCAAACCACTGGCTACCACGCAATCTTTCCAATTCATCCCGGGATCGTTCAGATAGTCCGACAGGCCTTTGTGATTGACGCTGATGTTGTAGAAGTTGTGCAATTGCGGATTGCGCAGATCGGACCCAATGAGCAATACCTTTTTGTTAAGGCTGGCATAGGCTAGGGACAGGTTGTGAGCTACCAGGGTCTTGCCTTCGCCCTTAATGGAGGAGGTTACCATGATCAGTTGTCCCAATCCTTTGTTCTTTTCTGCAAAGAGGTAGTCCACATTGGTGCCCAAAATTCGGAACGATTCTGCCATAATGGAGCGGTCGTTCAATTCCAATTTCTTTTTTACGTCCTTAAAGAAAGGAATTTCCCCAACTACGGGGATATCGGTAGTTTCCTTTTCTATATCGGCACGTTCATGTATTTTGGTGTCCAGTGTAAAGCGTATATAGAGTACAGCAAAGGGCAGTAACAATCCAGCCAGAAGGGACGCTGCAAAGACTATGGACTTTTTAGGCGATACTGGAATGTCATTGGTAAGGCCGTTGTCCACCACTTTAACCGTAGGAGCTGTAACCGCATAACTAATAGCGGCTTCTTCCCGTTTTTGCAGGAGTAATAAAAAGAGGTTTTCCTTTATGCTTTGTTGACGTTCTATGGAGCGCAGCATTTTTTCCTTTTCAGGCAATCTGGAAAACACAGAGCCTGCCCGGCTTTCTTCCAGTTTCAGTTGCCGGAGTGAATTTTTTAATTGGGTGTTATAAATGTTTACCGATTTAATTATATTAACCTTGGCCCGCTCCAATTGGCCGTTTAAATTCTGTAAAGTGGGGTGGTCCCCACCCATGCTGGGTAACAATTTTTCCCGTTCCAAGGACATTTCATTATAGCCTATCACCAAATTGTTTAGGCTGGTGTTCTCAATACCAATATTGGCGGGTAATAGGCTATAGTCACTTTGATTGATGACCGTTTCCTTCAATATCTGTGAAATGGAAATCTGGTTCTCCAGTTTTATCACCTCTTCCTCTGTCTCCGATTTCCGTTGGAGGCTCATGCCAGCATCGGCCTCTATATAGGATAGGCTATTGGAACGCTTAAAGCTTTCCTTTCCGCCTTCAATGGAATCCAATTCTTGACCGAGATATAAGAAGCGTTCGTCTATAAAGTTCAGGGTACGTTGGGATACCAATTGGCGGTCCAATACCCCGTCCTGATTAAATTTTTCTATTAGTGTGTTTAATATGGCTTCATTGAGGTCCATACTCTCACCTTCGAGTGAAAGGGACAAAATCTCACTGTTCTTGTTAGTCACCTGTACCTCAAGATCTTTTGCCAATTCCAAAACCGTACTTTTGAAGGGGCTTATTTCCGCTTTATAGGTAATGCCTTCGTATAAGGCAGGATCAATGTCTTGCACCATTTTAATGCCAAAGGGGAGGTCTTCCGTAGGTTGGTCCAGTTGGCTTAGGTTTGGTGAATAGGTTCTTTTATTGGCATCTGTGATGGTGATACCTTTTGCATCCAATTTAATGATATAAGGCGTTGGTTTAAGTATACTATCCGCGGCTAAATGTTTGGTAATCTTGAAAGGTGGTGCCCAGATTTGTGTGGTTTTTATGTTGCCTATCTCATAAAAGGAAATATCTAATTTTAGTTCATTGACGACTTGAGAGAGGATACGGTAGGATTTTAGAATTTCTATTTCATTTTCCAGGTTAATCTTGGGTCCTCCGCCCAGCAGGGAGAGAGCAGAGGAAGTAATATCCACTTCTTGGGATTCGTCCACTATTTTAATTTTGGCTGTAGAGTTATAAGTGATAGGGGCATAGCGGATATAGGCCACTGCCATTCCTATGCTTATAATTATCCCCAAAATAAACCAAGGCCAGTAGCGTAAATACTTTTGAATAATCACCTTTGGTTCAAAAGATGGCTCATTTTCAATAATATCAAATAATTTATGAACTTCTTGCATGTGATGGTATATCTTTATTTTATTATTATCATTGGATAATAGAATGGATCAACTATTTTTTTGATTGATAATATTCCATTAGACTTTTAAATGTTAATTCTAGGGTTATTATGTGTTGAATAACAATCTTATGAATATTAATTTTTTTTATATAAAATACTTTTGCCCCTAAATTTAAAACTAATTACTTCCAAAATAAATTTTGGGGTCGATATTAAGTTTCGCTCTGCCAAGCGTTTAGGTTCATTTAGAAAACGGGGTAGCCACTCCAACCCTAATTTTATCCAAAATGGACCAGGACGTTTAACTATACCAGCATAAAAATCGAATACCGCACCTATAGAACAAATAATTGAAGCGTTTAATACATTTTTATGAACGTGTACCCATTTCTCTTGTTTGGGGGCCGTCATGCCCACGAACAATACCATCGGTCGGCAGGTATTTACCCTTCGACACATTTCTTCACTGTCTGCCTTCTTAAATTCATTTGTATAAGGGGGTGAATATGCATTAATGGTAATATTAGGGTACTCATTTGTTGCCTTTTTCTTGATTAGGGCCAAGGTTTGTTCCGAGGCACCCAAAAAAAAACAAGATCCTTTGTTAGCGTCAAGATAATTCATGAGATACATAAAAATATCGTATCCTGCAATTTTTTGGATTTTTTGCCCATTTAGTATCTTGGCTGCAAGTACGATTCCTACGCCATCGGGCAATAAAAAATCTGATGATTCCAAAGCCTTTTTAAATGCAGAATCCTTTTTTGATACACAATAACTATGTGGGTTAATGGTGTTTATAATCGTTTTTTCCCTTACAGGAAGCTGAGGGTAATCTTTAGTAATGGTATAACCTAATAATTCCATTTAAATCAAGGTTTTTAAAATTTGTGAAAAACGTTTTTCGAATACCTTTAGTGTAAATTGTTCTTCGTAATTTTTTCTTCCCACTTCTCCCATTTTAATTCTTAGTTCAGGATCCTTGATTAGAACTTCCAATTTTTCTGCGAGATCAAAAGCATCTTGTTTCTCTACCAAAAAACCAGATTCGCCGGGTTTGACCAATTCAGGTATACCACCTTCATAGGTGGAAACCACAGGTAATGAATGTTGCATTGCCTCCAACAAGACCAGAGGCAAACATTCATTGTGATAATAGGTGGGGAAAACGAAAATATCAGCCCGGGAATAGGCGGTCTCCTTTTCTAAGCCGTATTTGCAGCCTCCATAGGACACATACCCAGATAGTTCCAAGTCATCCACCTTTTCATGGAATTTCTCCGTAGTAACATCGCCAACATTACCAATAAAAGTACAGTGAAAAGTTAGCCCTTTAGCTTTTAGAATTTGGCAGGTTTTAAGAAGAACATAAACCCCTTTAGACTCAATCAGGTTGGATAAAAAAAGTAATTGCACTATTTTATTCCTTTTTATTTCTTTCCTTTCGACGTTACTTTTTTCAGGGATACCGTTGGCACAGTAATGCACTCGTTCTATTGGTACATATTTTTTAACATCGCTATACAAGTGTTTTGAAAGTAAAATAACTTCAGATTTTTTAAAGACCATTTTATAAATTAAATTGTCAAACCATTTGTCTTGATTTGCACTAACACCTTTATTGTGAAAATGAAATACTACTTTTTTATCAAACGCTTTTGCAAGTATAAAAATGAGTGCATCTTTATAAAAACCGGAGCCCGAGGCTGTAAGCGTCATATATATCAATTTTGGTTTATGCTTATAAAGACAATTTATTGTTTGATATAAGATCTTAAAATATCTTTTTAATTTAAGCCAACCGCCATGGCCAATCTCTTCAACTTTAATAGATGTACCAATATTAATATATTGCCCATGAACGCCTTCATTAATAATATCACTTTCCATTATGTACTGGCCTACCATAGAAGCTCCATGAACAGGAGGAGGGTAATGTAGGAGAAATAAAATACTCTTTTCCCTTCTTTCTTTTTCAATCAATAAACCATGGTACAAGTGCTTTAGGTCCAAATAAACCCGATCTGCAGTATAAACGGTGTCTGCCTTCTTTTT
>JBFHGV010000363.1:0-4462 GCA_041582955.1 Arenibacter sp. | reverse complement strand
TATTATTTAACCTACTGTTCCATCAAAAGCGTCCGAATGGTCAAATCCAATGATTTGATCCATTGGAGCAAGCCCCAAACTATTCTAAAAACCAACAAGTTTGATCCGGAATCTCCTTCATTAATTTTTTACGAGAACTCGTTTTACCTTTTTGTATGTGCATGGGAAGACGATTGGGATGGCAAGGAGATTCAAGGAGTCTATACCCATAAAGCTTATGTGTACAACTCCGATGACCTAACCAATTTTTGTATTGAGGGCGAAAAGGGAATTACAGTTCTAAATTCGCACGCATCTGAAATTTTTCAAGGAGAGGACGGTCAATGGTATATCTCCAGTGTGGAGTGGCCCTTTAGAGGGGTAAGCATTAACAAGCTTGTATGGAAGAAACAAAAGTAAATTGTATCGTAAAATGTTTAGGAGTATTTTTGGGAGACTAGTTTAAATTTTTGTCCAGGTTACAGAGCCCATCAAAAACCATGGCATCCAAAGTGGCCAATGAAGTAAGCGACCAACGTGATATCTACTGCCTAGTCTTTAAGTTTTCAACAAGTACTTCTTTCTATACTTGGCCGGTGAAACCTGATATGTCTCATTAAATTTTTTAAAAAAGAAAGGAGGGGATTCATACCCACATTCAAAACCGATTTGGGAGACGGAAGACTCCGTATCCAATAAAAGTCTAGCGGCGGCATTAACACGATACTCGTTTAAAAATGTAAAAAATGAACGCCCCATCATTTTAGTGAAAAATCGGGAAAACGACTGCTCGGACATATTTACCAGATCGGCCAGTTCCTTTAAATAAATTTTACGGTGAAACTCGGCCCCTACAAAGTCATGGATCTTAGCCATTCGACTGCCATATTCTGTTGGCAAATCTTCCACAAAACTTGATGCCGAGAGGGTGTTGTATGGGGAAGCGGACAACTTTATAAGAACGGTCAATAATTGCAGGTAAAGTTCTTGCCCTTTAAGCTTTGTAATTTCCTTGAGCTGGGGAACAAGGGGCAATACAGATTTTTTGTCAAAAATGATACCCTTGGAAGCCATTTTTAGCATTTCAAAAACAGGGGAAAGTTCCGGGGCTTTGGCGAATACACCTCTATTCCATTGCACCACCAGCGATTTCGCATCTGAAACTTGCTGTTGGTGATTTCTCCAACAATGAGGCACATTGGAGCGTAAGAGCACCAATTCACCAGGCTCATATGGCCCAACATAATCCCCTATAAACTTTGTGCCTACACTGGCTTCAATATAGGTCAATTCATGTTGTGGATGAAAATGCCATGGTGTAACAAAATCTTTTAGGCAGTGTTGAAATGCCATGATCGTCTGCTGTTCCCCTAAAGGTATAGGTTCTAATATTGGTTTCATATCATTTACGGAAATAAGAAAACCCAGGGTTGTCCTGGACACCTTCTAATAAGGGGTACCACTCTTTAAAATTATTTATTTTGTCCTAAAATACTGATAAATGTCATATAATGAACAGAATAGTTTATTTATTGGTCAAAAATGGCTACAAATAATGTATATTTTAATTCCACTTTTGTAAAATTATCAAGGTATTTAGCTTAAAGTGATAATAAAACTAGATTGTAATATGAAAAAAAGTGAATTTCCAGATCCTTTTGAAAAAGCCAGATTGGACAAAGGCTATGGCAAAATGAACGATCAAGATGATCCGGTAACAATGCTATTGCGCCATAAAGATGTTAGAAAGAGCGCACATAATTACAAGACCTTCCAATCTGGTGCCCAACCTGGTAGGATTGTTGTACCATCTGAAGTGAATATCAGGGACACCCGACAAATACCCTTTGAAGTAGACCCTCCAGTGCATGGTGAGTATAGAGCCATTGTAGAACCGTGGTTCAAGCGTCCGTTACAACCGGAATATCAAGAGAAACTGTCCGAGCAGATTTCCAATTTGGTTGATGAAATTATTAATAATGGAACTGTGGAAGTTGTCAACGGCTTTGCTTTGCCCTTGCAATCCCGCGCCTTGACACTTTTGCTCAATACACCCTTTTCCGAAGCGGAAACTTGGATTTCCTGGGGTACACACGTTTTTAGAAGCGAAGGGGAAGCACTTGATGGGGACAAGGCAAACATTCTGTACAATTATATAGACGAACAAATAGAAAGGGCGGTAAAAGAGCCTGGAGATGATATGTATTCAGTACTATTATCTTCGGATTTTCAGGGGAGAAAACTTACCAAAGAAGAAGTTAAAGGGGTAATGGTACTAACCTTTGCCGGTGGTCGGGACACGGTAATCAACGCCGTTACCAATTCAATATCCTATTTGGCCGAGCATCCGGAATCCTTAGAACGTTTTAGGAAAGAACCTGAGATTATCGGAAAAGCTGTAGAAGAATTTATTCGATATTTTTCTCCTTTGACACAGATGGGAAGAGTGGTCACAGAGGATACCCAGGTATGTGAACATGCTATTCAGGCGGATAGTAGAATCTCTTTGTGTTGGGCCTCCGCCAATAGGGATGCCTCCGTATTCGAGAATCCAAACGAGATTGTGCTGGATCGAAAGATCAATCCCCATGTTGGTTTTGGATTTAGTCATCACAATTGTCTCGGGGCTACCCATGCCAGGCAAATACTTAAAATTTTATTGTCCACGCTTGCCGAGAAAGTTGCCAATATAGAAATTGTAGATGGTAAGGAAAATATTGAGGATTTGGATGAATTTAAGCGTAAAGTGGGCTTTGACCAAATCAATGTAAAATTTAAAAAATTAACTTAAAAGAGTGAAGATGGCAAGAATAACATTTATTACGAGCGATAATGAAACTATTACCGTGGAAGGCACTTCCGGATCTGTTATGGCCTTGGCCGTGGAGAACGGAATAAAAGGTATAGACGGAGACTGCGGCGGTGTTTGTTCCTGTGCCACCTGTCACGTTCATGTGTCTCCGGAAGATATATCCAAAACAGGGGTAGCCAGTGAAATAGAATCAGATATGCTGGAACTGGATGACAATGCGGATGAATTTAGCAGGCTCTGTTGCCAGTTGGAAATTAGCGATGCCCTGGATGGGGTAGTTCTAAAAGTTGCCAAGTAATTCAACTTATTCCCTAAAATTCTAAGCATTTGGAAAATAAGAAAACATGTATTGTTATTGGTGCCAGCCATGCAGGGGTAAATTTTGCCTTTTCGTTGAGACGGGAAGGTTGGACAGGAGATATCATTTTATATGATTCAGATCCTATGCTACCGTATCATAGGCCACCTTTGTCCAAGGCATATCTTACGAGCGATGACGGCATTGAAAAGAATCTCTTAAAGTCGGCCGAAAGTTATGATAAGGAAGGTATAACCTTAAACCTAGGGGTTAGCGTAAGGACCATAGATCCTAGCCAGAAAAATATTATTTTAGGGGATGGAAGCAAACAAAAATATGACAAATTGGTTATTGCCACTGGTGCCCGTCCCATAATGCCCCCAATTGCAGGTTTGGCCAATTGCAATAATGTTTTTCCCTTGCGCAAGGCGGCAGATGTTACTGAAATTCGCAATGCTTTGGAAAGAAGTAATAAAAAAAGGGTAGTGGTTATAGGTGGAGGTTATATTGGGCTTGAAACAGCCGCCTCCCTAAAAAAGCTAGGTGCATCGGTTACTGTTTTGGAACGTGAAGAGCGAATTTTATCAAGAGTCACAGCTCCTGAAATGTCGACCTTTTTTCAGAAGCTTCATGCAGATAATGGTGTAGAGGTGTTAACCTCAAAAAATGTTGTCCGTATTGAGTGGAATAGCGAGGAAAAAGAAGTAATTTGTGATGATGGCACCAGCTATCCGGCCGATATGATCATTGTGGGTGTGGGCATTCTTGTCAACAAGGAATTGGCAGTTTCCGCTGGCCTTACCATTGAGAACGGTATTAAAGTGGATGCAACGGCCAAGACCAGTGATGATGATATCTATGCCATTGGCGATTGCACCTTCCACTATAATCCGCATTACAAACGCTATATCCGATTGGAATCTGTGCAGAACGCGGTGGACCAGGCCAAAGTGGCCGCTGCGGCCATATGTGGGAAGGAAACGAAATATGATACAATTCCCTGG
The DNA here is from genome assembly GCA_041582955.1 of Arenibacter sp. Lineage (GTDB taxonomy): Bacteria > Bacteroidota > Bacteroidia > Flavobacteriales > Flavobacteriaceae > Arenibacter. Next base: position 369 of record JBFHGV010000363.1, on the reverse strand, counting down.
TTTTGGTCCGATCAATACGACCTAAAGTTACAAATGGTTGGCCTGTCGGAAGGATATGATAAGGTACTGGTCCGAAATGAGTCCAATGACAATAAAAGTTTTTCGGTATGGTATTTTAAAGAGGGCAGCCTGCTGGCAGTTGATGCAGTGAATAATGCCAAAGCCTATGTTTATGGTACTAAATTTATTAAAAGCGGGGAACGAATAGATCCATTAAAATTAATAGACTTGGGATTGGAATTTAAACCGGCCAACCTTTTGGCCGAGTAATTGAATACAACTGCTCCCAAAATAAAAACAGATTTAATGTCCATAATTTCAAAAAGTGCCATTGCCACGGGTGATGGAAGTTTTATTATTGATCGGGTT
>JBFHGV010000362.1:0-4472 GCA_041582955.1 Arenibacter sp. | reverse complement strand
GTTTCTGTGGATGTTGGTCACAACGTTTCCATAGTTATCTATATAGATCACACTTCCAGATATAGTACTGCCATCATCGGAAAACCTTGGGTTGAATTCACGTAATATCTTGAGGTCTTTAAATGTCCTGCCTATTACTTCCAATTTACCTCCCCTTGCAATATGGCTGGCTACCTTTACAAAGACGTCCATTTCGGGAAAGGAGCTGTCTATGGGGTTGGGCAGTTGGATCTCAACTACTTTTTCTGGGACAATTTCAGAAATTATCAGTCCAATTACCCCGTTATTGGCCAAAATAAAATAGTGATTGTCCACCAAAACTGCAATATGTTGGTTTTCTGGAGACAGTTCAGAATCTACCCCTACAATATGGATGCTGCCGTCCGGGAAATTTTTATATGAATTTTTTAAGATATAGGCACATTCCTGAATGTTGAACGGGGCTATGGAATGTGAAATATCAACAATCCTGGCATCGGCCAATTCCTTGTAAATTGTCCCTTTAATGGCCCCTGTAAAATGGTCTTTATGTCCAAAATCAGTAGTTAATGTAATTATCGCCATAGAGGACTGTTGATATGTTTTTGGTTCGGTGAGTTGTTTTTTACTTAATTTTGTTAAACAAAATTACACAAAAAATCAGCGAACCAAAATATATATTGTATATCTAAACTTAATAATACTTCTATTCTTTGAACGAACTTATCATAGAACTTACGGACATTAGCCCAAGAGAATTTTTTGGGCAGAACAATGAGAATATAGATTTATTAAAAAAGCACTTTCCCAAGCTTAAAATAGTTGCGCGAGGTAATAAAATTAAGGTTTATGGGGATGAGGACCTATTGGATGAATTTGATAAAAGGTTCGATCTGCTCACTGCACATTATGCCAAGTACAACAAACTGGATGAAAACAGTATAGAAAGGTTACTGACTAGTAATGGTAAGGAGGAATACGAGTCGTCCGAATCGTCCGGTGAAGTATTGGTACATGGTGTAAGCGGAAGGCTTATAAGGGCCCAAACTGCCAATCAACGGCGATTGGTGGATGCCGCCAAGGCCAATGATATGGTTTTTGCAGTTGGACCGGCGGGAACGGGAAAAACATATACCGGGGTGGCTTTGGCCGTAAAGGCCCTAAAGGAAAAGCAGGTGAAACGTATTATCCTAACCAGACCGGCCGTGGAAGCAGGGGAAAATTTGGGATTTTTGCCCGGTGATCTCAGGGAAAAATTAGATCCCTATATGCAGCCTTTATACGATGCATTAAGGGATATGATTGCACCAGAGAAATTGGCACACTATTTAGAAAATGGCACTATACAGATTGCACCAATGGCCTTTATGAGAGGTAGGACCTTGGACAATGCCTTTGTGATTCTGGACGAAGCCCAGAATACCACCCATGCCCAAATGAAAATGTTCCTTACCAGAATGGGTAAAAACGCTAAGTTTTTGGTAAATGGTGATCCCGGACAAATAGATTTGCCCAGAAGAACAATTTCTGGTCTTAAGGAGGCCCTATTGGTATTACAGAAAATTGAAGGGATAAAAATTATTTATTTGGACGATAAGGATGTAATTAGGCATAAATTGGTAAAAAAGGTGATAGAAGCCTATAAAGGAATTGAGCATAACAATTGATAGAAGTAATGAGCAACACAATTATTGATACAAATTTTAATTTCCCAGGGCAAAAAAGTGTTTACAAGGGAAAGGTAAGGGAGGTATATCACTTGGAAAATGATATTTTGGTAATGATTGCCACCGATAGGCTTTCGGCTTTTGATGTGGTGATGCCCAAAGGAATACCATATAAAGGCCAGATTCTAAACCAGATTGCCACCAAAATGATGGCGGACACTTCCGATATTGTTCCCAATTGGCTCATCGCTACACCAGATCCCAATGTGGCCGTTGGGCACGCCTGTGAGCCTTTTAAGGTAGAAATGGTGATTAGGGGGTATTTGTCCGGTCATGCGGCCAGGGAATACAAGCTGGGGAAAAGAGAGTTGTGCGGGGTGGCCATGCCCGAAGGGATGAAAGAAAATGACAAATTTCCCGAGCCAATCATTACTCCGGCAACAAAGGCCGAAATGGGTGATCACGATGAGGATATTTCCCGTGAAGATATTCTAAAAAAAGGCATCGTTAGTGAAGCCGATTACCAAGTGCTGGAGAAATATACCAGGGCACTGTTCCAAAGGGGTACCGAGATTGCCGCCAAAAGAGGGTTGATTCTAGTGGATACCAAATATGAATTTGGAAAGACCAAAGATGGTAAGATTGTATTGATAGATGAAATCCACACCCCGGATTCCTCGCGTTTCTTTTATTCAGAAGGCTATATGGAACGCCAAAAAAAGGGAGAAGCCCAAAAACAGTTGTCCAAGGAATTCGTAAGACAATGGCTGATCAATAATAATTTCCAAGGTTTACCAGGACAGACCGTGCCGAAAATGAGCGATGATTACATTGCGACCGTTTCGGACCGATATATAGAACTGTACGAAAATATTACGGGTGAGACCTTTGTTAAGGGTGATATTACAGCTATTCAGGCCAGAATTGAGAATAATGTATTGGGGTACTTAGGATCATTGAACAAGTAAGCTATCCCATTTTTAAAAGGTCTTTTAATTTTAATTGCCCTTTACCCTTTAGTCGCCCTTTTATTTTAAGGAAGGCAATGGCAGTAATATAGGCATCACCAATAGCGGTATGCCTATCTTTTTTTGAGATATCATATTTTTCCGCCAATTCGTCCAAGGAGTAATGTTCTTTTTTTTTAAAGACATTGGAGTTTAATAGTGTTTTCTTATATAGGTTGGAGGTGTCCAGAAACTTGTTCTTAAGTTTCGGGAGCCCTTGCCTTTGTAAAGCCTTGTTGATCATGTTGATATCAAAAATAGCATGGTGGGCAACTATTACGGCATTTTTTAGATAGCGTAAAAATTGTTCCAAGGCCTCTTCCTCACTAATATAGGATGCCCCTCCATTCTTTAGGATACCGTGGATCTCTGCGGTCTCGGCATTATAATGTTCTTGTTTAATATATAGCTCCAAACTTTGGTTTATCGCGATGTTCTTATTGTACAAACTCAGCGCCCCAATACACAATATTCTGTCATGTAGGTAATCAAATCCAGTGGTTTCGGTATCCAAGACCACAAACCTGACTTGGTTGAGGTCTTCTTTGGGTTTTTCTTCAAAACTCCTCTCGTACTCCAGCCAAAATTGTGGGTAATTAGGTACTTTCTTTTTAAAAAAGTGCATCATCTCAATAAGTTTGTAACCTTAAATCTAATACTGACCAGTTCTTGGATCTCTTTAATGGTCTTAAAAGTTCTCTTTAATTTGATCCGTTCCTCTTTGGTTAATTTGTCTATGGCAATATATCTTCCAGAATCGTTGTGTAGTAGTCCCTGTTTGGTTCTAAATTTTAGCAATGCCCTTGTAGCGTAGGAACAGGCCATAAAAATCTCTTCATTGTTGGGTTCCAACTCCGCTAATTTTTCAAATCGTTCTGCTGTGCTATTAATAGATTTTACCGAATGTGATAAAATTAGGACCCTGGCAGCATCTGTCAAAGGCATTAAAGCCCTTCTTTTTAAATCGAAGGTATCCTTGTGTTCTCCATCCTGTTCTACCAACAACTGTCTAAAAAATCCCGTGGGAGAAGGGTTTTGTAAGGCACCACTAGCAAGGTGCAAGTAGAAAATGGGATAATTTTTAATGGTTTCAAATATGTGTTCGGATAGTTGGTTTACCAAATCGGCATCCCCGTAGCTAATATTGTAATCAAAAAAGATGGAAGACAGTAAAACCTCGTCTGTACCTGGACTTATAATCCATTGTGCAATGGTTTTTTTCCATTGGTCCAAACTCAAGCACCAACTAGGGTTAGAGGCCATCATTTCTGCAGGACAATAATCGTAACCAATATCGAACAAGCCTTTGTTTACAATTTTGGCGAGTTTTAGGAAATAGTCTGTCGTTTCGTTTTGTCTTTCCTCTGGTACATTGTCAAATACCAGGGCATTGTCCTGGTCGGTTTGCAGTAGTTGCTCACTTCGGCCTTGTGATCCCAAGGCCAACCAGGCAAAGTTTACCGGTGGTTTATCGGGCATTTCCGCCAAGGATAGTTTTATAATTTGTTTTACACAGGCATCGTTAAGCTCTGAAATTATTTTGGTGGTCAGCGTTAAAGGTATATTTTGGTCCAAGTAGTCCTGTAACAAATGGGTTACACTTTTTCTAATGCGTTTAATAGACTTGATCTTTTTGGATCTTTTGATAGCCTTAATCAATACGGCCGGGTTATTGCCAAGGGCCACCATTACATCATGTTTGGAAAGTATACCTATGGCCTTGGAATTGGGGGTTCCGTCCTTGGTGATGCATAGGTGACTGATATTGCTCTTCATCATTGCCATTTGGGCCTGCGTAATGGTTAGGTCTTTGTCATAG
>JBFHGV010000361.1:0-4500 GCA_041582955.1 Arenibacter sp. | reverse complement strand
TGCCTCAATACCAAAATTCCCGGCAACACCAGATTGTGCAGATAGCTTAACTATACACAATAAAATAATACAACATAAACACCAATAGTGCTTGCTTAGAGTATACTTCATTTACAAATATTACATAGGTTGCCCTATGGGGGGATATTAATATTTTTTTTGCTCTACACCCGCTATTGATAGCGGGTATAGGAACAAAACTAATACTTAACCCAAAAAATCCACTTTTATTGTTGTGTGTTTGGGCGCTAAGGTGGTGTACAGCTTAAAAATTGTGGTGATAGGCGGGAAAGGAGGTGGGGAGGAAACTGCTATACAAGAAGCAAAATAAGGTGCTCATCGACCAAGTGCAGGCATTGGAAGACTTGGCCAAGTAATTAGACAAAAAAAAGCACCCCTATTGGAGTGCTTTCTATATCAATAAAAAATAAATCTTATTTCTCTTTATTCTCTTCTATTTTATCATCTTCCTTGGAAGCATCTTTAAATTCTTTAATGCCGCTTCCCAAGCCGCGCATTAATTCCGGAATCTTTTTTCCTCCAAATAATAATAAAACAATAGCCACAACCAAGGCTATTTGCATTGGACCAATGGCTAAAAATGTGTTTAAAGTGATCATAGTATGATAATTTAAGGTAACAAAGGTACTAAAAAAGATATTAGAATGCTGTAAATTTTAACTTCTATAATGTATTTTAAGTCCTCTAAATTAGAATATATTTTGCTATTAAATACTTTTGTAAAGTATTTACAATAGAATATCAAATATAATCATAAAAGATTTAAAGTTAAATACTAACCTTATCTTTGTTCATTATGGCCAAAAAGGTAAAGAAAAGAAAGGAGATAAAACAGAAGCTATTACACAAGTATCGTCTGGTAATCCTTAATGAAAGTACTTTTGAAGAAAAGATTTCATTTAAACTTAGTAGGATGAATGTTTTTGTAACCGGTTCTCTCTTTATTATTGGGTTGATAGGCTTCACCATATTGCTTATTGCCTTTACCCCTCTTAGGGAATATATTCCAGGTTACTCCTCTACCAAGTTAAAGCGACAGGCTACGGAACTTACTTATAGGACAGATTCCCTTGTTGCCACTTTAAATTATACCAACAGGTATTTGGATAATATAAGGAAGGTGCTCCGTGGCGATATAGAGAATAATGAAATTAACAGGGATTCCTTATTTGAGCAATATAAGCTAGATCCTTCAACAGTAGACCTTACTCCTATACGGGAGGATTCCCTTTTAAGGGCAGAGGTAGCCTTGGAGGACAAATACAATTTATTTGAGCGGAACATCAATAATCCGGGACAGGTATTATTTTCTCCTCTCAGCGGTACCATTTCCCAAGGGTTTGAAGCTGAAAACAAGCATTTTGCCGTAGACGTGGTAGCTCCAAAAGACAGTCCCATCAAGGCCGTTGCCAATGGTACGGTGGTATTTGCCGAATGGACGGCCGAAACGGGATATGTTATTATTTTGGAGCATGTAGACGGACTTTTAAGTGTATACAAGCACAATGGAGCCTTAAACAAAAGTCAGGGTGATGTAGTAAGATCGGGAGAGGTCATTGCATCGGTAGGCAATACGGGTGAACTAACAACCGGAGCACACCTACATTTTGAACTTTGGAGCAATGGCAGCCCTATCAATCCGTTAGATTTTATAGATTTTAAGTAAGATTACATGAGTTTAAAATCATTTGCGGCAAAAATATTTGCCAGAAATATTGCCAGAAAAACTGCTGTATGGGTAAACAACCCCATAGAAACACAGAATAAAGTTTTCAGCAGCCTTATAGCTGCTGCCAAGGAAACCGACTTTGGTCAGGATCATAATTTTTCGGAAATAGAGACCCATTCCGATTTTGTAAAGCGGGTTCCCATTAGGGATTATGAGGCATTAAAGGGATATGTGGAAAAAGTTGTTGACGGTAAAAAGGATGTATTATGGCCTGGTAAGCCCCACTATTTTGCAAAGACATCGGGAACCACCTCTGGCGTAAAATATATTCCAATTACCAAAGAATCCATAAAATACCAGATAGAGGCATCCCGCAATGCCATCCTTAATTACATTCATGAAACGGGAAAGGCAGATTTTGTGGACGGCAGAATGATCTTTCTGCAAGGAAGCCCGGAAATGAAGGAAAAGAACGGGATTAAAATTGGGAGGCTTTCAGGAATATCGGCCCATTACGTTCCCAATTATCTGCAAAAAAATAGACTTCCCAGTTGGGAGACCAATTGTATAGAGGATTGGGACACCAAGGTAAATGCCATTGTTGAGGAAACCATTAACGAAGATATGACCGTCATTGCCGGCATTCCATCTTGGGTTCAAATGTACTTTGAAAAACTAAATGCCAAATCCAACAAAAAAATTGGGGAGCTTTTTAAGGGCTTTCAACTTTTTATTTACGGAGGGGTAAATTACGAACCTTACAGGGCCAAATTTGAAAACCTTATTGGGCGTAGAGTAGACAGTATAGAATTATTTCCTGCTAGTGAGGGTTTTTTTGCCTATCAAAATTCCCAAATAGAAAAAGGAATGCTACTGCTCTTAAATTCAGGTATCTTTTATGAGTTTGTAAAGGCCGAAGATTTTTTTAGTGACAGCCCAGAACGCCTAACCCTAAAGGATGTGGAAGTTGGGGTTAATTACGTTATGATTATTTCTACCAATGCGGGACTCTGGGCCTATAACCTAGGAGATACCATTCAGTTTATTTCTTTAAAACCCTATAAGATTATAGTATCGGGAAGAATAAAGCATTTTATTTCTGCCTTTGGTGAACATGTCATAGGCAAGGAAGTTGAGGAGGCCATGAGACAGGCCATAGCGGGCACGGATGCCAGAATCAATGAATTTACGGTAGCTCCACAAATTAATCCGGCCGAAAAAGAACTCCCCTATCACGAATGGCTCATCGAATTTGAAAAGTCGCCCTCCGATATGAAAAAATTTATCGATCTATTGGATACGGCTCTGCAAAATCAGAACAGTTATTATTTTGATTTAATAGACGGAAAAATACTTCAGCCCTTGAAAGTTACCTCTATTAAAAAAGGGGGCTTTCAAGACTATATGAAATCTATTGGAAAGCTAGGAGGTCAAAACAAGGTACAGCGCCTATCCAACGACCGAAAGGTAGCAGAAGGACTACACAAACAATTTGTAAATTAAACCCCACTATGAACAGGGAAAACCTATTTATGTTAAAGGGTGAGTCTGGCAGGTCTTTCCATTGCCCAGAATTCTCTGGAAGGGCGAATTAATATAGGAATACGGTATAATAGGAAAAAACCGTTTAGGAATTAATTGAATGATTTAAATTGTAGTTTTGCATCTGTTATGAGTAAATCTGTCAACACAACCCGGGCCCAGGATTCCACCAATGCAATTGAACGCTTATATATTACCATGCGACACCTCTTTAATCGCGGTTTCTACAAACCTGCTGGGGTATCGGGTGCGGCACTAAAGCAGTCCTTATTACAATTAAGACCGGAAATATACGGTTCCATTGCAGAGGAAAAGGCAGAGCTCAATGGTCTTATGTATGTTCTGGAACGCTTACCGGAAGGCATAGAGCAATGTAGGTATATTAATCTTACCTCGGACGAGGGTTACTCTAGCTCCCAATTTAAGCCCATCATACCTCCCAAAAGACGTAGGAACTGTTACAGGATAGATGATGAACAGATGAACATAGAGATTACCAGGGGAAGATCGGATATTTACGATATACTAACCCACCTTACCTTTTTGTTCATTGAGTCCGAAAAAATATGTAAGCGGGTCCTAATTGAGGATACTGACAAGACCATACGGGATTGGAGCAAACTGGAAGAAGCCACCCAAAAAGAGGAACTTAGCCAAAAGGAAAGGGAGGTAGCGTTGATACATGTCGCCAATATTCTTGGTAGGCCCTTTATAGATATTATGGCCGTTCATAAATTGTTGTGGACCAAGACCAATCCGGAACGTTTTCTAAAGATCATCTATTGGTTGGGCAAATTGGCCATTGAAGAGGAAACTACCGGAAACAAAAGGGCCATAACTTTTAGCCCCATGTTACGCGAACGTTTGGGACATCACATTCACGGGGAAAGATGGGCCAATACCATTAAGGAAAAACTACGGGAAAACAACTTATTGCAGCGTCCCGTTCATATTATCAGTGCCAATATGCACAGTGTAATGAACTCCCTTTTCGCTAGGAAGGCACTTGAGAAAGAATTTCCTGACAAGACCAATTTGGAGATTTTTGAGGCTTTGAGCATATCACAAAATTCCAAACTAAGGCAAAAGGTAATTTCCTATGCCAAAAAAAATGGGATGATTGCCATTGATGATGTCTCCGGAACCAATATAGATGTGCAAATATTTGACATGTCCCAATTGGGAAAAAATGCCTGTTGTTACGCAATTGACAAAAACCGCCCTGTAAGCCAAAAACCAGTTATATTTGTCATGGATTACGCCTTTGG
>JBFHGV010000360.1:0-4502 GCA_041582955.1 Arenibacter sp. | reverse complement strand
TCGGCAACAGTAACATCCGGGGTAGCCAGCTTTTCATAAAATCTATCGCTTCTATGCAACCATGAAACCGGGGTTGCATCCCCTTTTTCCCTTATTATATCCTGAGCATATCTTGATATGGGGTTTAAAGGGTCATCATTTATTTCCGATCCCTCTACCACAGGAATATATTCGTCCAGCAGATGAACCATAAGCCTTGCCAACCGGGTTTTTGCCTGCCCCCTTAGCCCCAAAAGATTAATATTATGTCTAGATAAAATAGCTCGTTCCAATTCTGGGATCACCGAGTTGTCATACCCCCAAACTCCATTAAAAGTGGACTCTCCCAACTTTATCCGCGCTATTAAGTTATCCCTCAACTCATCTTTTATCCTTTTTGTTTTATATCCGCTCTGTTTAAGTTCTCCTAGATTTGTAATGTTTTTAATGTTCAATTTCATGCGTAGGTATGTATTATCTTATCCTTTTAATCTTTTTCTTCTATTTTGCTCGTAATCCTCAAAAATCATTTCTCCAAGCCCCTTTAACCCTGTAAAAAAAGCCTTCCCTTTGTTGGCCTCGGTAAAGTGTCTAACAAATTGTGTTAAATAGGGGTCTTTGGCAATCATAAATGTAGTTATGGGGATATGTAGCTTTCTGGCCTGTCTTGCCATATCGTAACACTTTTCTACAATATAGTCGTCCAAGCCTACACTATTTTTATAGTAGCTGCCATCCGCCAATCGCAAACAACTAGGCTTCCCGTCGGTAATCATAAAAATTTGTTTGTTGGTATTGCGCTTCCTGCGCAACATATCCATAGCCAACTGTAGGCCAGCTACCGTATTGGTATGATAAGGGCCAACCTGCAAATAAGGAAGGTCCTTGATAGGAATTGGCCAGGCATCATTACCAAAGACCAAAATTTCCAGGGTATCTTTAGGATATCGGGTGGTAATAAGTTCGGCCAGGGCCATGGCCACTTTTTTGGCAGGGGTTATCCTATCTTCGCCATACAGGATCATACTATGGCTAATATCTATCATGAGAACCGTACTCATTTGAGCCTTGTATTGGGTATCCTCCACTACCAGATCCTCCTCTGACAAATAAAACTCTCCTATACCGTGATTTACTTGGGCATTTTTTAAGCTTTCTGTCATGGAAATACGCTCTAAGCTATCGCCAAATCTAAATTCCCTGTATTCCCCAGTATGCTCATCACCCCTACCGGACAAACCAGTTTTATGGTTCCCGGAGCCACTCCGTTTTAACTTTCCAAAAATCTGGTTCAAGGCCGCCTGTCTTATAATACGTTCCATTTTCGCCGTAATGGACAAATCGCCTTTCCCATCTCCGGACCCCTCGCCATCACCTTTCTTAAACTCTTCCCGTAAAAATCCTTTTGCCTTTAAATCTTCAATAAAATCGTCTATGGTGTAATCCTCATTGGTAAGTTCATATTCCTTATCCAATTCCCGTAGCCAATTCAGAGCCTCATCCACATCTCCTGAAGTATGTGTGACCAATTCCCTGAAAATATCAAAAAGCTTTTCGAACGGACTCTGTTCGGGGGCTTCATAATGAGAAAATCTAAACCCTTTTCTTTTGTTCTCCGCCATACTATAAAAATAATTAATTTGAACTAGACCCATTTCTTTTTATGGAAAACTTAACGGTTTACCTATATTAGTATCGTATGAACCAAGAAAACCTTTCATACTTTAAATCGTTTTTTGAAACCCCGCCATTATGGTCCGGGCAATTTGATGGTTTATGGCAATTTACATTCCCAGATATTGATTTCACTAGCCTGAACCTTAAAGATATCCCTCCTCACCTAAGGCTCGGCCATAAAATAGAACATATTTTCCTTCAACTGATCCAACATTCGCAACAATTCAGATTAATAGGGCACAACATACCGGTACGGAGGAACAAAATTAGTCTAGGAGAGATAGATTTCATTATTCAAAATACTGATAATCTACACTATACACACATTGAACTAACCTATAAGTTTTATTTACTGCGCAAAGACAAATCGGCCTTGGAATACAACTTGATCGGACCCAATCAAAGAGACTCTTTTTTTTTGAAAAAGGAAAAGATTAAAAATCGTCAAATACCATTATTAAAAACCCCTGAAGCAATTGAAGCCTTAAATTCATATGGTGTTGCCCTTAATGAAATAAGCCATCGTGTATGTTTTAAATCGCAAATATTTATACCCTATGGCGACCACAGTTTGGCATTGGCGCCTTTTAATAGCCATTGCATTGCCGGAAAGTATCTGTCTTACAATGAATTTGTTTCAACATCCTTTGGTTCCTCCCTTTTCTACATTCCGTCTAAACAGGAATGGCTATTGAAACCGCATGACCAGGTAGAATGGCTTAATTTTAATCAGATACTCCAGGAGATGGCCAACAGACGGTCCAAGAATATTTCTACCATGCTTTGGGTCAGGGGCCATGCAGCGGAAATTGAAAAATTGTTTTTGGTTTGGTGGTAAATTGAATAAAAAAAACTGCCTCCACTATGCTCAAAAGGCACTGTGTAAAACTAATAGGATTTTGTGCACCAACAATATTAAGCCAGCTGATCCGTTCCATTAACATAAATCAATAAATCCCCCAATCTTATGCAAAAAATTTACCTGCTATTCTTTTCCCTATTATTTTTTTCAATGACCATGGCCCAGGATGGATGCGACCAGATCTATGCTACCGCCTCCTATGCCTTAAACCACTCTAAAAGGGCTTTAAAAGCCAATAATTACGACCATCAAAGGTATTATGCCGGTAAGGCCCTAGATTCTTATGACAAGATTTTAGCACTTTTAGAGGGATCTAAATGCGAATCCCTTACGGAACAGGTGCAAGATATCATAGCTGATGCCGTTAAGGCATCTGATCCAGTTGATTGGGACAGAGGACGGTATTACAGTAAAAAGGTATTCAACAGTACCCAAGAGCTAATAAGTTTGTTGGACAATGGTACAGAGGTTGCCGGTTTGGAGATAACCCCTTAATAGATTGGGAGCAATGCCCTGAAAATATAAAGTCATTGTTTTAAAGTTTTAAAACAATGACTTTTTTGTTATATGCTTTCTCAGTTCTATGAAACAATTCCCAATGGCTGGGTTGTTTTCCAATTACCCCTTGTAAAATCGGGAAATTCTTGAGGTGCTCCATTTTGCGCTACTGAAACTTCGCTCAAGGTCCCTACGGCACTCCAATAACAACCTTCATAAACGTTTTGATCCAAAGGCTCTCCTTTTCTTAGACACTCTATAATACGGTATCTCATAATGAAGTCCATTCCCCCATGACCTCCCATTTTCTTAGCTAGCTCACCAAGACGTAGATATAATGGGTGTTCGTATTTTTCAAAAACTTTTTGCAATTGTTCCCCTTCTGCCCATTCATGGTGGTTATCCGGGCCGCCTTCCACGCCTCCTTCCAAAGCAATCCTGGTAGGAAATCCGGTCAATGTTCCCTTGGTACCTTGAATCAAGTTATGCCTAGTGTAGGGCCGTGGGCTGGTTTCGTCCCACTGTACCATAATAGTCCGCCCCAAAGTAGTTTTTACAATGGACGTATTTATGTCTCCCTTAAAATCCAATTTGTTCCATTTATGGTCTGCAGGAAAATTCTTGGCGGCATATAGGTTCCGCCCTTTCCCAGGTGAAGAGAAGGAGTTTATAAACTTAAAATTATCCTCGCCCCGGGCCAAATTCATATATTGCGCCACAGGTCCCAGTCCGTGGGTAGGGTACAAATTACCATCGCGATTGGCATAGTGATAGGTTCTCCAAGAGCCTGTACCCCGCTCTACTTGGTGCATTTGCGATCTTAACTCATGTATATAGGCAGCTTCCCCGTGGAGCAACTCACCTATTACACCCTGTCGGCACATATTTAAATACAGTAGCTCTTCTCTACCATAGTTAACATTTTCCATCATCATACAGTGCTTCTGGGTCTTCTCAGAGGTGTCTATTATTTCCCACATCTCCTCTATTGTTAGGGCTAGTGGCACTTCTACAAAAACATGGGCACCCCTTTTCATGGCTTCAATAGCCATTGGTGCGTGCAACTTCCATGGGGTACAAATAAAAACCGCATCGGGCTTTTCTTTCTTTAGCATCTTCTTCCAATGATTTTCCCCCTTGGTATACAGTTTGATATCCTGATGCCGGGTACCACCACCATTTTCTTTGCATATTTTGGCCGATTTCTCCGCCAAATCCTCATATAGATCACTTATGGCAACCACTTCGGTGCCTTCTATAGAAGCTATTTGATGCGCATGTCCTGATCCCCGGGCCCCAACCCCTATAAAAGCACATTTTACTATATCCAGTTTAGGAGCAGCAAAACCACCCATATAAATAGAACCCGGACTAGCGGCCGGTGTATTATTTAAATTGTTATCCGTTAGCTGGTTGGACCAGGCTGGAGCCATTGCCAAACCCATTCCGGCAATGGAAGTCTTTCTGATAAAATCTCTCCTATTTG